>NZ_BAABIB010000059.1:0-26181 GCF_039542405.1 Amycolatopsis dongchuanensis | reverse complement strand
GGCCTTCGCTGAAGCGCGCGGTCTGCTTGTAGCCGTCGAGATCGGTCTCGGTCGTGCCACCCCGGACTGTCCAGTTCCGCCCGCCGACGCGGTTCTTCGCTTCGAGGATCGTGCAGTTGTAGCCAGCCTTGCCGAGTTCGTACGCGGTGGCGAGGCCGGCGATCCCGGCACCGAGGATGACGACCTTCGTGTGCCCGCCACCACGGGCCGGTGCCTGGTAGTCCGCGGCGGCGATCGCGGGCGCGGTGAGTCCCAATGCTTGCATGGACTCGAACATCATCCCCGCACCACCGGCGATTCCGATCGACTTCAGCAAAGCCCGGCGCGTGATCATGTGCTCAGCATGAGGCGCGCCGATGATCAGCCACATGACGCGGAGATGTCGTACGTGTTGGTAGCGGCGGTGGCTTGTTTCCCACCGGTGTAACAAGAAACCGGACAGCCGGACCGGTTGCCACGTAAGCCTGACCCGCGATCATCGGTGCCCGGCGGAGAGCGACAGGCAGGGCTTCCTCCTCGCACCACAGCACGGGAACCGCCCCTGCGCCTCAACGTCGATGGCGGCCGGCATGCTCGCCTTGGCGGTAAGAGGTGCGCCGAATCCGGCAAGCTGAGTCTTCGCCCCCCACTCCTGGAATCGCCACTGAACATCGATTGCGCAGTGGCGCAGGTGCTCAAGTCTGGCGGGGAACAGCTCCCGCACCGGTACGGTCTCCTTGGCCGATTCCTGCACGTAGCCGCGCACGGTGAACCCGAGGGCCCGGCCTTGGGGGTGCGCAGCGCCGAGTCGCCGAAATGGAAGATGTTCGCCTCGCGGCTGGCGCGCACCACGAAACTCAACAGCTCACCGTCCCCCCGGCGCCCGTCGCGCAAGGTCGCGTGCGACCAGTGCGCTTGACCTCCAGCCGACCTGCCCGGACCCGCGCGGGACACTCTGGACTCCGTCCGGCGCGCCCGCCGTCACCTCGAACGAGCACGCGACGGGCAGTGGGGCGCATCGACGACGGGGAAACTCACCACCGACCAGGCTGCCCGCATCGCCTGCCACCTCCGCGAAGTCGGCATCTCCGTCTTCGCGGACGTGCCCGACAGCAGCAAGACGACGCCGCCGTCCGGTCCATCGTCGCCGTCGCTTCGGGTACCCAATGAAGCAGCGCGCGAAGGAGGCGTCACCACCGGCGCGGCTACAACTGCCACCTTCCGCAAAGGCCTCCCGCCGACGTAACATCGTTTCGATTCACAAACGCCCTGTTCAAGAAGTGCTGTCCCCGCGCGAGCGGGGGTGGTCCGCCCGGGAGGGTGAGGAAACCCCATGGCTTCCTGCTGTCCCCGCGCGAGCGGGGGTGGTCCCGCGCCGAGCGGGCCGGGATCATCGAGCATGAGGCGCTCCCCCGCAAGGTCGTCGGAAGCTGCGAGCGTAGTCGGCCCGTCATGGATGTAATCGGCCGTGTCTCATCTGGACAGCCCAAGTCGTGTGGTTAGTGTGCAACTCCCCCTCGGACACCGGTACTAACCCTACGGGCGGGACGGATGCAGACCATCTCCAGGCCGAGCTTCTCGTACCAGCTGTTGCAGCTTCTCCGGCTTGGCCCTGTTCAGCTCCCGGCCTACGTCGCCGAGTGAGTCGACCATCGCGTATACCTCGGCGGCTGCCAGCAGGTTCCGTCTCAGCGCCCCGTCGAGCTCGGACCGTGCGACTGTCCGCTGCGCCTGCGCGTCGTTGATCGCTTCGACCAGCGCGGCCGGATCAACTCCTGCCTCGATCGCTGACCGCAGCCGCTGCAGCTTCGCCTCCGCGGCCTCCAGACGTTGCCGAGCGGCGTCAGCGGACGAGCCCGGAACCATCGTGGCTGACTCTTGAGACCCCACAGCCAAGGTTTCTGCCGTGTTCCGGCCGTGACCTGTCAGACCTGTTCCAGCTCGGTCTTGACGGAGGTCGCGGCGCGGATGAAGGCGGCGACCTGGCGAGAGGTGGACTCCCGGTGCCAGGCGATCACGAGGGTAGCCGGCTCGGCGTCGACGACGGGACGGCTGACCGTACCGGGTGGCAGACGATCACGGATCGATTCCGGGAGCACCGCGACCATCCGCCCGAGCCGGACGAGCTGCAGCAGTTGCTCGGTGTCGCTGACGAGGGGGCCGGTCACCTCGGGGCGGGACTCCGGCCAGCGGGGCTGGATGCCGCCGCGCAGGTCGGCCATCGACACCTCGGTGCGGGCGGTCAGGGGGTGACCCTCCGGAAGCACCACGACCTGGCCTTCGACGTGGAGGTCCTCGCTGTCCAGGCCGCTCAGGTCGGTCTGCGGCCGGTGCAGCAGTGCGAGGTCGGCGCGGCCGTCGCGGACCATCGCGGCGCGTTCGCCGACGCTGAAGGCGAGATCGACCGGAACGGCGCCAGGGGTGGCAGCGTAGCGGTCCAGGATCGGCTGCAACAGGTCGGCGTCGCTGCCGGGTTTGAGCGCCAGGACCAGCCGCGGAGTGGTGGCCGCCGCCCTTCGCGCGCGGCGCACCGCGGCGGCCACGGCATCCAGCGCGACGCGTCCCTCGGCCAGGAACACCTCCCCGGCCGCCGTGAGACGGACCCCGCGACTGGTGCGGTCCAGCAGGGTGAGGCCCATCCGCTGTTCGAGCAGGCGGATCGCCCGGGACAGGGGTGGCTGGGCGATGCCCAGCCGCTGGGCGGCCCGCCCGAAGTGCAGTTCCTCGGCGACCGCGACGAAGTAGCGCAGTTCCCGGGTCTGGACGTCCATACAACGAGGGTATCGAGCGAGATCAAGCCGGTCCTGGCCCAGGGGGACGACGGGTGGTTCGCTGATCATGTGAGTGATGACGCAACCATTGCCCTGGTGACGGGGGCGAACAAGGGGATCGGGCGGGCCGTCGCGGGCCGGCTCGCGGAGCTCGGGATGACGGTGGTGGTCGGTGCCCGGGACCCGGAGAAGGGCGCCGAGGCGGTGGCCGAGATCAACGCGGCGGGTGGTACCGCGCACCCGATCGGCCTCGACGTGACCGACCAACGCGGGGTGAGCGCGGCGGCTGAGCAGATCGCCGAGCGGTTCGGCCGCCTCGACGTCCTGGTCAACAACGCCGGCATCGCCGGCGACCTCGCGGCGCAGGCGCCGGGCTCCGCCCACCTCGACGGGCTGCGGGCGGTGTTCGAGACGAACCTGTTCGGTGTCGTCACCGTGACCGAGGCGATGCTCCCGCTGCTGCGCCGTTCGGCCGCGGCGCGGATCGTGAACGTCTCCAGCGGCACCGCGTCGATGGGGTGGACGACCGATGCCACCCACTACCTGAGCCGGATGCCGGGTTCGCTGGGCTACCCGGTATCGAAGGCGGCACTGAACATGCTCACGGTGCAGTACGCGAAAGCGCTGTCACGCGAAGGGATCCTGGTGAACGCGGTCGCGCCTGGCGCGTGTGACACGGACTTCGCCAAGGGCCTGCCGTTCCAGCTGACCCGGACCGCGGCCGAGGGCGCCGCGATCGTGGTGCGGCTGGCCACCCTCGGGCGGGAGTGTCCGACGGGCGGCTTCTTCGACGACAACGGCAGACTGCCCTGGTGAGCCGGCGGTCTAGGAGGCCAGCTCGCGACGGCCGGTTTCCGGGGTCAGCGCGGTGGCGGCGAAACTGATCGCCGCCGCCACGACCACGGCTATGGCGACGCTCGTCCCGGTTCCGGTCCGGCCCACGAGCCACACCGCGAAAATCGGCGCCGTACCACCGAAGAGCGCCGACGCGATCGCGAACGCGAGCCCGCCACCGCTGACCCGGACGCGGGTCGGGAGCAGCTCCAGCATGACCGGGAGCTGGACGGCCTGGTGCAGCCCGATCGGGATGACGATCGCGAGCTGCGCCAGCAGCACGAAGCCGAACGTACCCCGGCCCATGAGCAGGAACGCCGGAACCGCCATGATCATGAACAGGACCTGTGCCGCGAACAGCACGGGGCGGCGCCCGACCCGGTCGGCGAGCCGGCCGGAAAGGGGGATGACGCACATCATGAAACACTGCGCGATCAGCGCGCTCAGGAACGTCGAACCCGTCCCGATCCGGGTATGGCTGATCAGGTACGTCGGGGCATAGGTGAGGAAAACGTAGAACGCGAAGAAGCTGCCGCACAGGAATATCCCGAGCAGCCGGAGCATCCGGCCCAGATGTTCCTTGTTCGTCAGCAGTTCGACGATCGGCGCGCGGGCGACGGCGCCCTCCTCCTCGATCTTGCGGAATTGCGGCGTCTCCGTCAGGCGGGAGCGCACGAACCAGCCGACCGCGCCCAGCGGAGCCGCGATGAGGAACGGGATCCGCCAGCCCCACGAGCCCATCAAGTCATGGGACAGCGTCGACGACAGCAAAGTCGCGACCAGGAGGGCGAGGATGCTCCCCGCGGTGGCGCCGACCTGCACCCAGCTCGCCGAGAACGCGCGCCGGCCGTGGGCGCTGTGCTCGAGCACCAGCGAGCCCGCCGCGGGTACCTCGCCGCCCGCGAACACCCCTTGGACCAGCCGGCACAGCACCACGAGAACGGGTGCGGCCGCGCCGATCGAGGAGGCCGGGGGCAGCACCCCGATGATCGCGACGGCACCCGACGCGCCGAAGACGGTGACCGCGAGGATCCTGCGCCGCCCGAGCCGGTCCGCGAAAATGGCCGAGGACGACCGCCCCGAGCGGCCGGGAAATGAAGGTCGAAAGCAGGCCGGCGAAGGTGGCCAGCAAGCTCGCGACGTCGTTCTTCGCCGGGAAGAACTGAGCCGAGAGGTAAACGGCGAAATAGCCGTAAATGGTGAAATCGTACCACTCGATCACCTGACCGGCGGCGCCACCGATGCGCACCGCGAACTGCCCTGGTTCTCTGGCGACAATTTTTTCACGCTTTTCGACGGGCATGGATCGCCCCTTTCTGGAATGCGTTCGGCGCTTTCGCCGTCGGTGGCAGGACCCGAGGTCAGCCCTTCTCGCCACACGAAGTGCGGGTGATGAGTTCAGGTTTGAAGGTCAGGCGCGCGGCCCGGTTCGGGTTCTCGACGATGAGCTCGGCGGCTCGTTGCCCCATCCGGTAGGCGGGTTGCGCGATCACCGTGATGCCCAACGCCGGGCCCCAGGCGAAATCGTCCATCGTGAGGAAGGCGAGATCGTCGGGAAAGCGGAGCCCGCGTGCGGCCAGCGCGGAATGGACCGCGACGGTGCGGCGGCCGGTGAGGCAGACGATCGCGTCCGGACGGCGGACCAGTAACGCCGCCATCGCTTCGTCCACTTCCGAGTTGGCGTCCGCCGAGGCGATGGCGTCGTCGGGGAGCGCCAGACCCGCCTCGCCGAGTCCCCGCCGCAGCCCCTCGATCCGTTCGGTGTGGGACGGCCGGGGGCCCGACGAGATCACCGCGATCGACCGGCGCCCGCACGAGACCAGGTGTTCGGCCATCATCCGGCCGGCTGCCCGGTTGTCCAGCTTGACCGAATGCAGGTGCGGCGGCGGCTGCGGCAGCGAACGCGCGATGATGACGCACGGCGTGCCCCCTTCAGCCATCCGGCGCGTCCGCTCGTCGGTGGACGCGCCGCTGGTGACGACCAGCCCGCGCACCCGCTGCTCGTCCATCGTCCGCACGTGCGCGACCTCGCGGCCGGGGTCGTGGAAGGTGCTGGCGAACATGACCAGGCTGCCGTTGGCGGAGGCGACCTCGTCGATCCCGCGCATCAGGTCGAGGTAGAACGGGCTGGTCAGATCGTCGATGACCACGCCGATGGTGCTCGAACGCCCGGCGAAGATGCTCTTGGTGAGGGCGTTCGGCGTGTAGTCGAGGCTGGTGACGGCCTCCCACACCCTGGCCGCGGTCGCCTGCCGGACGGCACCGCCGTTGAGCACCCGCGACACCGTCGCCACCGATACCCCGGCCGCCGCCGCCACGTCGCCGATGGTCGCTCGCTTCACCGTCTCGTCCTTTCCCGCCGGTCAGGCGCGTGCGCCGTCGCGGACCACGATCTCGCCGCCGATGATGACCGTCCGCACGCGCGGCAGCTCCACGGGGTCGGTCAACACGAGGTCCGCGACCGCGCCCGGGACGACACGCCCCCGTCGTGGCGCCACTCCGGGAACGGCGTCGGCGACGTGGGCGGTGGCCATCGCGATCGCGGCGGGGAGGCGCACCACACCGGCCTTGCCGGCCCGATCGATCGCGAGGAGGATCGGGTCGTGGTGCCCGCCCGCGTAGTCGGTCGAGATCGTGTCGACGAGCCCCGCCTCGAACATCGCGTACAGCAGCTCCGGTCCGTTGGTCAGCCGCCGCGCCCCGAAGGTGTCCAAAGTGGACAAGTCGATGGTCGCACCCAGTTCTTTGAGCCGTTCGGCGTGCTGGAGCGCCTCCCGCAGCTCGAAACTCGAATGGTTCGAATGCCCGGCGATGAGCGGCACACCGGTCTTGGCGATGGCCGCGACCTGCGTCATGGACGCCGCCGCGTTGTGCACCAGTACGGGGACTTCCACCCGGCGCGCGTAGTCCGCGGCCTCGGCGAGCCCGTGCAGGGCGATGTCGAAGGCGGGCAGCACGATGTCCGAGACCATCTCCCGGACCTCCTCGACGGACAACTTCCCGGTGAGGCCGGCTCCCTCCAGCGCCTCCTCGACCGCGTCCTTGTCGAACGAGGAGGCCGAGATGTGCCTGCCCAGCACGGCGACCTTGAGCGCGTCCGCCTGCCGGGCGGTGATCGTCACGCCGGTGCGCCTGGCTACCTCGGCCGGGATGTACAGGTAGCTCGCTCCCCCGCCGCCGAGGGTGTGCCCGGCGCCGATCTCACCGAGCGCGACGGCCCCCGCTTCGACGGCCTGACGCGCGGTGAACGCACGCGCCTCGCCGGTGAGGCCACCGCCGTCCGCGACCGTCGCCGCTTCCAGGCAGGCCGGGGTGTTGCAGGAGGCCAGTTTGACGGTGAGCGGGTGGTCGTCGTTGGTCCGCGCGAGCCCCTCGGCGGTGACGAACCCGTCCACGCACAGCACGGTCGTCGTCCCCTCCAGCAGATGCCGGTCGAGGTTGGCCCGCACCTGTTCGGGCGGCAAGGCCTGGTGACCGCTGGGGAACAGCGGGCCGTAGGCGGTGCCGTGGGTGTGGTTGTTGATCAGGCCGGGAATCGCGAGTTGGCCCGAGGCCTCGACGAGGGTGACCGTGCCGTAGGTTTCCGCCGGCCTGGTGGGCACGATCTCCCGGACCATGCCGTCCGTGAGCACGATGTCGACATCGTGCCGCGGTTCCGCGCCGGTGCCGTCGATGAGGTCGCAGCCGTGCAGGACTGTCGTCGCCACAAGTCCTCCTTCAGAATCGTTCGAACCGGAACGGCGCCAGCTCTTCGGAACGGTCCTCGCCCAGCACCTCCGCCGCGACGAGGGCACCCACGTGCAAGCTCAACGTCGCCCCGCTGTGGGAGACGGCGAAGTGGAAGTTCGGCAGCTGGCGCGCGCGGCCGAGCACCGGCAGGCCGTCAGCGGGGATCGGTCGTACGCCGACGCGCACGCTCTCGACGCTCGCCGCCCGGATTCCCGGGTACAGCGCGCACCCGGCCTCGACGACCTTCTCGACCGCGGCCTCGTCCACGGTCGCGCCGTCCGCCGCGTCGTCGAGTTCGTGCGTATGCAGCAGCAACCGCCCACCGCCGTCCGGCCGGAGGTGGACGCGCGGAGCGTGCACGACCCGGGCGACGGAGACCGCGACCGGCGAGGTGTAGATGAGCACCCCGCGCGTGTTGTTCATGGGCAGCTCCAGCCCGGCGAGCGCCGCGACCTGCGCCGCCGCCGGGCCGGCGCAGTTCACCACGGCGTCGGCGGGCAGCCGTCGTCCCGAGGCGAGCCGAACCGACCGCACCCGGCCGCCGGCCACGTCGATACCGGTGACCGCGTCGTGCCAGCACCGCTCGATGTCTACTGTGGACAGCAGGTGTCCGATGAGCCGAGCCGGTTCGACCCAGCCTTCGGACGGGAAATAGGCGATCCCGTCGGCGGGGAGTTCGGCGGGGTTGATGTCGGGTTCGAGGCGAAGCACCTGCGCGCGGGTGAGCCAGCGGGCTTCGTATCCGTACTCGAGAACCGAATCCACCTTGCGCCGCAGCTGTTCCCGTTCGGTTTCGTCATCGCCCCATTCCAGGTTGCCGCCCTCGTGGTACCAGTCGCTGCCGGCCACTTCCCCGGCGAGGCGCCGGTGTGCCCGCATCCCGCCGATGCTGAGCTCGTGATACGCACGCGGCTGCTTGCCGTTGGAGTTCGTCCAGGAAAAGGTCGCACCCGACGTCCCGGCCGCGGGCGCGCCCGAATCGACGACCGTGACCCGCGCACCGCGCCGCGCCAGTTCGGCGCCCACCGCGGCGCCGTAGATCCCGGCACCGATGACAACGACCTGCTCGGCCATGAGCCGATCCCTTCTCTTCAGCGGGATGTAACTAGTTACAGTAGCTAGTTACATGACTAAAGCACGCGATCTCACGGCCCGTCAAGGTTGGCCTTCCAGCACTTGCCCCGGCCGCGGGAGCCGCCGGGCGACGAGATCGCGAGCCGCGCTGGAATGTGGCGGCGTGGCGTACTACCGGCCGAAGCGAGCGGCAAACACAGGTCGACGCCCGCGAAGGAGGACCTCAAGGTCGGATCTTCACAACCCGAGCCACATTTCGCAGCCTCGCCGCCCGAGCCGGGGCGGCATCAGCCCATTCGCAGCACGCCGCGGATGTTGCGGCCCGCACGCAGGTCGCGGTAGCCCTGGTTGATCTCGTCGAGCGGGTACTCCCGGGTGATCATCCCATCGAGGTCGAGGCGGCCGTCGCGGTAGGACTCGATCAGCGCCGGGATGTCGCGCCGGGCGTTGACCGAGCCGAAGATCGCGCCGAGGATCCGCTTCTCCATCTGGATCAGGTCGTTCATGCTCAGCCTGACGTCGATCTCGTCGGCCGGGTGGATGTTCGTCACCACCACCCGGCCACGCTTGGCCGCCAGGCGCATCACGTCGGCCATCAGCCCACCGCGGCCGACGCCCATGGTCAGCACCACCACGTCGCACATCCGGCCCCACGTGACGTCCTGGATCACGTCGAACGCCTCCGCCACGCCCGCGGCGGTGTGGGTCGCGCCGAAGCCGAGCGCCTTCTCACGCTTCCACTCCACCGGGTCGATCGCGAAGATCCGCCGCGCGCCGGCGTTCCTGGCGCCCTGCACCGCGGCCGAGCCCAGCCCGCCCACGCCGACCACCGCCACATCGTCCCCGAGCTTCGCCTCCCCCGCGTACACCGCGCTCCCCCAGCCGGTCGGCACCCCGCAGCTGAGGACGCACAGCTTCTCCAGCGGCAGCGAACTGTCCACTTTGATCAGTGACATCTCGTTGACCACGGTGTGCTCGGCGAACGCGCCGAGGAAGCAGTTGATCGCCAGGTCCTCGCCGCCGAGGTGGTGGCGTGCGGTGTGGTCGGACAGCTGCCGCCCCGCGCCGATGTGCATCACCAGGTCGCACAGGTTGTGCCGGCCCACCGAGCACGACGGGCACCGCCCGCAGCTGGGCAGCGACGAGAACACCACGTGGTCCCCCGGCGCCACCGACGTCACCCCCGGCCCGGTCTCCTCGACGACGCCGGCCCCCTCGTGCCCGCCGATCATCGGCGCGGTGAACGGGACGTCCCCGGTCGCGTGGTGGTCCTCGGAGTGGCACATCCCGGCGGCGACGATCCGCACCAGCACCTCACCCGCCCGCGGCGGGTCCAGGTCGATCGTCTCCACCTTCCAGTCGGTCCTGGCCTCCCACAGCACTGCCGCTCGCGTACGCATGCTCACCTCAGCATTTCAGTGCGTTGCCGGCGTCCACCGGCAACGTCACGCCCGTGATGTACCGCGCCTGCTCCGACGCCAGCCAGACGACGGCATTGCTCACGTCGCCCGGCTCGATCCACGGCACCGGCAGCAGGTTCTTCTCCCGGAACGGCGCCTTGATGTCGTCCCGCCCCGGCTCGGCCAGGTCCGGGCGCAGCATCCGGTACAGGTTGTCGTTGTGGATCATCGGTGTGTCCACCGACGTCGGGCAGATCGCGTTGCAGCGGATGAAGTGCGGGGCGAGCTCGTAGGCGAGCGTCCGGTTCAGGCTGAGCAGCGCCGCCTTCGCCGCGGAGTAGTCGGCGAAGTGCGAACCGGAGATGAGCGCGGCCCCGGAGCTGGTGAGCACGATCGACCCGCCCGGCCCCCGCTCGAGCAGGTGCGGGATCGCCGCCTTGACGGTGTGGAAGACCCCGGTGAGGTTGACGTCCACGACGTCCCGCCACTGCCCCGGGTCGATCTCCCAGGTCAGCGCGCCCGGCGGGAAGATCCCGGCGTTGGCGCACACGATGTCCACCCCGCCGAGCTCCGCGGCCCCTTCGGCGACGGCCGCGTCCAGCGCGGCGAAGTCCCGGACGTCGGCCTGCCGCGCGACGATGCGGCGGCCCTCCTTCTCCACCAGCCGCACGGTCTCGGCGAGGTCGTCGGCGCCGGCCTGCTCGTAGGTCATCCACGGCGGCGTGGTGAGCGCGTCGACGGCGATGACGTCGGCGCCCTCCTGCGCCAGCCGCACCGCGTGCGAACGGCCCTGCCCGCGCGCGGCGCCAGTGATCAGCGCGACCTTCCCTGACAGCATGTCCTATCCCTTCACCCGGTACAGCACCTTGGACTCGGTGAACGCGACCAGCCCCGGCACGCCCGATTCGACGCCGAGCCCGCTGTGCTTCCAGCCGCCGAACGGCACCGCGGGATGCGGCAGCGCGTGGGTGTTGAGCCACGCCGTGCCGCATTCCAGCCGTTCCGCGACCGCGGCGGCCCGCTCCGGGTCGGCGCTCCACACCGACCCGTCGAGGCCGTAGTGCGTGGCGTTGGCCCGGCGGATCGCGTCCTCGACGTCGTCGTAGGCGAGCACCGGCAGCGCCGGGCCGAACTGCTCCTCGTCGACCAGCCGGACCCCGTCGTCGATGTCGCGCAGGATGGTGGGCTGGAAGAAGTAGCCCTCGCGGTCCAGCGGGCCGCCTCCGGTCACCGCGGTCGCGCCGCGGGCGAGCGCGTCCGCGACCAGTTCCGACACGCGTTCGAACTGCGGGCGAGTGGTGAGCGGGCCGAGCCGCGTCCCTTCGGCGGTTCCGTCCCCCACCACGACCGAGCGCGCCCGGTCCGCGAGAGCGTCCACCACCACGTCGTGCAGGCGGCGGGGCACGTAGACCCGTTTGATCGCGGCGCACACCTGCCCGGAGTTGAGGAACGCGCCCCAGAACAGCCGGTCGGCCAGCGCGTCCACGTCGAAGTCGTCGAGCAGGATCGCCGCGTCGTTGCCGCCGAGCTCGAGCGTCACGCGCTTGAGGTCGTCCGCCGCGGCGGCCGCGACCTTCCTGCCGGTGGCGACCGAACCGGTGAAGGAGATCTTGCGCGGCACCGGGTGCGCAATCAGGCGCGCGCCGAGCGGGTCGCTGCCGCTGACGACGTTGAGCACCCCGGGCGGCAGCACGTCCCGCAGCAGCCCGCCCAGGTGCAAAGTGGACAGTGGCGTGAACGGGGAGGGCTTGAGCACCACCGTGTTGCCGGTCAGCAGTGCCGGCCCGAGCTTGAGCCCCGCGATCGCGACCGGGAAGTTCCACGGCGTGATCGCCGCGACCACCCCGAACGGCTGGTGCACCAGTTCGACGCGCGCCTGGCCGTCGTCGGCCAGCACCTCGCGCGGCACCTCGAGGTCCGCGACGAACCGCAGGCCCGCGACGGTGCCCTGGACCTCCAGGCGGGCGTCGGCGAGCGGCTTGCCCTGCTCGGCGGTGATCAGCGCGGCCAGCTCGTCAGCCGCGTCCTCGACGCGCTTCGCCGCCGCCCGCAGCAGATCACGCCGAGCGCCCTCGTCCGACCGCCAGGCCGGGAACGCGTCCGCCGCCGCGTGCAGCGCCTCGTCGAGTTGCTCCGGCGAGCACTCGGGCGCCTGGGCGAACACCCGCCCCGTCGCGGGGTTCTCGACCCCGAACGTGCCCGCGCCTTCGACGGCGCGGCCGCCGATCGTCATCGTCTCCACAGTTGTCCTCCCAGTCCGGCGCCACTGCCGCGGATGACGCCCCGCGTGCCGAAGAACCGCGCCACCAGTTCCGGCTTGTCCAGCAGGTCCGTGCCCTCGTCGGCGATGCGCCCGCCTTCGACCACGTAACCCCGTTCGGCCGCCGCGAGTGCGACGGTCGCGTTCTGCTCCACCACCAGCACGCCGATCCCGGTGCCGGCGAGCAGCCGGATGCGCTCGAAGATCGAGTCGACGA
This sequence comes from Amycolatopsis dongchuanensis, assembly GCF_039542405.1. Classification (NCBI taxonomy): domain Bacteria; kingdom Bacillati; phylum Actinomycetota; class Actinomycetes; order Pseudonocardiales; family Pseudonocardiaceae; genus Amycolatopsis; species Amycolatopsis dongchuanensis. The sequence goes on along the minus strand of NZ_BAABIB010000059.1, from coordinate 13,917 downwards.
CCAGCGGGGCCAGCCCGAGCGACGGTTCGTCGAGCAGCAGGTACCGCGGCGCGGCCAGCAGGCCCCGGCCGAGCGCGACCATCTGCTGCTGCCCGCCGGAAAGCAGCCCGGCGGGGCGGGCGCGGACCTCGGTGAGCGCGGGGAACAGCTCCCACACCAGGTCCCAGTTGCTCCGATCGCGGCCGGTCCACGCGCCCAGCGCGAGGTTCTCCTCGACGCTGAGGCCGCCGAAGATCTGCCGTCCCTCGGGCACCATCACGATCCGCGGGCCCCGTACCCGTGCGGAGCAGCTCAGCTCCGTCACGTCCCGGCCGTCGGCGACGACCCGACCCCGCCGGGGCCGCAGCAGCCCGGTGAGCGTCTTGAGCAGCGTGGTCTTGCCCGCGCCGTTCGCCCCGACGAGTGCCGTGACGGTGCCCGGCTCGACGGTGACGTCGATCCCGGTGAGCACGTCGCCCGTGCCGTAACCGGCGCAGACGCCTTCAGCCTGCAACACGCTGACCTCCCAGGTACGCCTGCCGGACCGCCGCGTCGGCCTGCACCTGCTCCGGTGATCCCGTGGCGATGACCTTGCCCGCGTCGAGCACGACGATGTGCTCGCAGACCCCCATCACCAGCCGCAGGTTGTGCTCGACGAGCAGCACGGTCAGCCCGGCGTCGCGGGCCGCGACGAGCGTGTCGGCGAGCCGCTGCGTCTCGTGCTCGGACAGCCCGGCGGCGGGTTCGTCGAGCAGGATCACCTTGGGCCGGGCCAGCAGCAGCCGCGCCAGTTCGAGGATCTTCTGCGCGCCGGACGACAGGTCCGCCGCGCGGTCCCGGGCTCGAGCGCCCAGCCCGAACACGTCGAGCAGCTCGCGCGCCCGCTCGGTCGCCCCGTCCCGCTGCCGCCCGCAGTCGGCGCCGACGAGCACGTTGTCGAGCACGTCGAGGTTCGGGAAGACCCGCGCCGACTGGAACGTGCGCACGATGCCGAGGCGGGCGATCCGGTGCGGCTGCCGGGTTTCCACGGGGCGGCCGTCGAGCAGCAGTTCGCCCGCGTCGGGCCGGTCGACGCCGGTGAGCAGGTTGAGCACGGTGGTCTTGCCCGCGCCGTTCGGGCCGACGAGCCCCGTGATCCGGCCCGCGGCGGCGGCGAACGACACCCCGTCGACGGCGCGCACCCCGCCGTAGGACTTCGCGAGCCCGCGGACCTCAAGGCCGTGCGGCATGGCTGAGCACCTCCTCCGGCGCGGCGACCGGTGCGGGAGCGGGCCTGCGCAGGCGGCCGACCAGGTTGAGCACGCTGCCGAGCAGGCCGGCGGGGGCCAGGGACAGCACGAGGATGATCAGCCCGCCCTGCGCGACGGTGGCCCACGTCTGGAAGGACTGCGAGGCGGTGGCGAGGTAGGTGAACAGCGCGCCGCCGAGGATCGGGCCGAGCAGCGTGCCCGACCCGCCGACGACCGTGCTCACGATGAGCGTGAACGACAGGCTCATCCCGACCATGCTCGGTGCGAGGAACTGGAAGTACATCGCGTACAGGCCCCCGGCCAGCCCGGCGAGCACCGCCGAGTACAGCAGCGCCCAGTGCCGGTAGCGGCGGACGTCCGCGCCCAGCGCCGAGGCCGCGCCCGGGTCGAAGGCGATCGCCTTCATGACCCGCCCGGTGCGGCCGCGGACCACCAGGAGCGTGCCGAAGCCGAACACCGCGACCAGGCCCCACACCAGGTAGTAGAAGCCGGTGTCGGTGTCGAAGGTCAGACCGCCGACCGAGAACGGCGGGATGCCGTTGAGCCCGGCGGTGCCGCCGGTGACCGTCAGCTGCCCGGCCAGCGCCTGTGCCAGCAACGCGAACGCCAGGCTCACGATCGCCAGGTAGTGCGGCGAAAGCCGCCGCGTGACCAGCGAGAACACCGCCGCGACCGCGACCGCCGCCAGGACACCGGCCAGCAGCGCGGGCAGCGGGGACCAGCCGCGCAGCACCATCAGCAGCGCGCTGGTGTACCCGCCGACGGCCATGAACGCCGACTGCCCGAGGTTGAGCATCCCGAGGTAGCCCAGCAGCACGTCCATCCCGATGAGCGCGAGCGCGGTGATGCCGATGATGTTGACGTAGTAGACCGCCTCGCCCGGCACGAACAGCGGCAGCAGCGCCATCAGCAGCGTGAGCGCGGCCAGCACCGGACGGCCGAGCGCCTTCGGTGCCCGCTCCACATAGGACACCGCGACCCGCGCCACGGTGTCGGCGCGGACCCGCCGGACGACCCTCAGCAGCCCTTCGGGCCGCACCGCGAGGATCAGGATCAGCGCCACGAGCATCACCGACTGGCCGAACAGCGAGGACACGTACGCCGTCGCGAACGTCTCCACCAGCCCCAGCACCAGCCCGCCGACGATCGCGCCGAAGTACGAGCCGAAGCCGCCGAGAGAGATCGCGATGATGCCGATGACGGTGAAGTTCGTCGCGCCGCCGACGGTGACCGACAGGTACGGGGTGACGAACGCCCCGGCCAGCGCGCCCAGCGTGCCGGTCGCGGCGAAGCTCAGCAGGGACAGCCTGCCCACCCTGATGCCGACAGCCCTGGCGCCCCACGGGTTCTCCGCGAGCGCCCGCAGGCCGCGGCCGAGGTTCGTGCGCTGCAGCACGCCCAGCAGCACCAGGCACACCACGGCGGTGGCGCCGAGGATCCACAGCACCTGGGTGGGCACCGCGAGCCCGCCGACGACGACGCTCGCCTTCGCGCTGAAGGGGTCGAGCGAGTACGCGAACTGACCCCAGATCATCGTCGCCGCGCCCTGCGTGAGGATGAGCCCGCCGAGCAGCACCAGCAGCACGTTCTGCAGGGACAGCCGGTGCTGGTTCGGCGCGACGACCACCACCTGGCACACGGCGGCCAGCAGGGTCACCACGAGCACGGCGCACAGCACGGCCAGCGGAACGCCGAGGTGCCAGTCGTGCACGCCGGTGTAGGTGAGCAGCCCGCCGAGCACGATGAACACGCCCTGGAACATGTTGAGCACGCCCGAGGAGTTGAACGCGAGCGTGAACCCGAGCGCGCACAGCGCGTAGATCGCGCCGGCCGAGACACCGGCGATGAGGATGCCGAGGAAGCCGCCCATGATCAGCCCGCCAGCGCGGTCACGCCGGCGTTGGTGACCGGCTTCATGGCGAGGGTGCCGCCCTCGATGCGCACCACGCCCCAATCGTCGCCGCGGGTGCCGCGGTGGTCGGACGGGGAGAAGTTGTAGGTGCCGCCGACGCCCTGGTAGCCCTTGAGGTTCTGGATGTAGTCGCGGATCTTCTCGTTGCTCGCGTCCGGCCCGAGTGCGCGCAAGGCGTGGACCACGACGCCGAAGTCGTCCACCAGGTAGGAGGCGACGTTGTCGTTCTGGCCGTCGGCGAAGCCCTGCGCCTTGAGGAAGTGGTCCAGCACGGCCTTGTTGTCGCCGGTGACGTCGGCCGGGGCGACGAGGTAGTAGGCGGCGGGGGCGTAGACCTCGGCGGGGAAGGAGTCCGCGAACTTGGCCAGGATGGCCCGGTTCAGCTCGCCGTCGGCGAGGACCACCGGCACGTTCGCGAGGTTGGCCGCCCGCAGCGCGGAGAACACCGTCGCCACCTGGGGTCCGGTCGAGAACAGCACGATCGCGTCCGGTTGGGACTGCGCCACCTGCGCGACCTGGGTGGCCACCGAGGTCGCGCTCACGTCGAAGATCTGGTTGGTCACCAGCTGGTAGCCGTAGGTGCCCTGCCCGGCGCTGATGGCGTCGCGCGCCGCGTCCTCGCCGGGCGTGGTGTCGGTGATCAGCGCGACGCGCTTCCACTGCTTGAGGCCGAGGAACTTCTGGATGACCGTGTAGCCGGTGCTGGCGGGGGCGGCCGCGTCGAAGATGTAGCTGTTCGCCGGGGTCGGCAGCGGCGAGGCGGCGTTGAAGGTGACCGGCCCGCTGTTTTCCAGCGGGGTGTTGGCCGCCTGGCTCTCGGCGGCGAAACAGCAGCTGAAGAACGCCTTCGCGCCGCTGCGACGGACCTTCTGCGCGATCGTGACCGCGGTCTGTGCCGAGGACTGGGTGTCGTGGAACTCCAGCTTGATCGGGTGGCCGTTGATGCCGCCGAGCGCGTTCCACGCGTCGGCCAGCGCCTGGTACTGGTTCTGCGTGCTCTGGGGACCGGGGTTGTACTCGGGGCCGGAATTCGGCCCCATCGCGGCCAGCAGGACGGGTGAGCCGGCCGAACCGCCGGACGCTCCGCCACTGGCGCACGCGGTGGCCGCGAACACGGCGGCCACGGCCAGGAGAATACGCTTTCTCATGATTTCGACTCCGCTAACGCTCGACGGTGAACTGCGGAAGGGTGATCTCGTCGGTGACGTCCTCGAACGTCACGCGCACCGGTTGCCCGATGTGGACCTCGTCCGGCTCGCAGCCGCGGATGTTCGCGACCACGCGCGGGCCTTCGGCCAGCTCGACGAGCGCGACCACGTACGGGACGCGATCGGCGAGCGCGGCGTGGGTGGGGTGTTCCACCACGGTGGCGCTGTAGACGGTGCCGCGGCCGGAAACCCTGTGCCAGTCCAGGGTTGCGGAGTGGCAGTGCGGGCAGCGCGGCAGCGGCGGGTGCCACAAGCGGTCGCACGACCGGCAGTGCTGGAGCGCCAGCTCGTGCCGCCGCGCGTGCTCCCAGTAGGGCGCGGTCAGCTCACCGGGAACGGGAAGGATGGCCATTTCGCCCTCACCTGCTCAGGATCATCGCGCTGCCCGACGGGGCGCCCACGAGCGCCACCTCCGGGTCACGCAGCTGGTTCACGGCGGTTCCGCGGAGCTGCCGTACCGCCTCGGTCACGCCGTTCATCCCGTGCAGGTAGCCCTCGGACAGGTGCCCTCCGTGCGTGTTGACCGGCAGGGGCGAGTCCGGGCCGATCCCGGCCTCGGTCACGTGCTTCCACCCACTGCCCTCGGGCACGAACCCGTAGCTCTCCAGGCCCTTCACCGTCATGAACGACGTCGCGTCGTACAGCTCGGCGAAGTCGATGTCGCGAGGGCCGACACCGGCGGTGCGGTAGAGCCGTTCCGCCGCCGCGGGTGGGAAGGACTCCAGCAGGTCGTCGGTGTAGAGGCCCATCGGCTCGCGGTAGGGCGCCAGCGTCTGGGTCGCCGACAGCACGTACACCGGGTCCTCCCGCAGCGCCCGCGCCCGCCGCGCCGAGGTGAGCACGAGCGCGCAGGCGCCGTCGTTCTCCAGGCACAGGTCGAACAGCCGCAGTGGGCGGCTGATCATCCGCGCGCCGAGGTAGGTGTCCCAGTCCAGCACGCGGTCCCGCATCAGCGCCGCCGGGTTCTCGTTGGCGTAGCGGCGTTGCTGGATCGCGACGCTGCCCAGCGCCCGCGCCAGGTCCTCCTCGCGCAGGCCGTGGACGTACCGGTACCGCGCCGCCCACAGCGCGAACAGCTGCCCGGGCGAGAGCAGGCCGTAGGGCCAGGCGAACGAGCGGTTCTCGTCCTCGGGCACGAGCACGTGCTCACCGGCCGGGGCCGCGCCGCCAGGCCCCTGGTCGGCCCGCCCGAACCGGGCGCCGCCGCTCTGCTTGAGCGCCCGGTAGACCACGACGACGTTCGCCAGCCCGGTGCTCACCGCCGCGGCGGCGTGGGCGATCACCGCGCCCAGCGCCTCACCGCCGAGCGGGGACTCGGCGAAGAACGACAGCTCGCGGATCCCCAGCCCCCGCACCACCATCGGTTCGCTCACCGGCTCGAATGGGGGCGCGAACCGGCACATACCGTCCACTTCGGACGCTTCGACCCCGGCGTCGGCGAGCGCGCCCAGGATGGCCTGGAGCGCCAGCTCCCACGCCGGGTGCGGGGAGGCCTTGCTGAACTCGCTCTGCCCGATCCCGGTGATCGCGACCTCGCGGCGCATCAGCCCACCTCCTCGCCCAGCCAGTCCCGCAGCACCTCGGCCCGGTGCCGGCCCGGCTCCGGGGGCGGCGTGACGGTGACCGGCGAACCCGACATCCGCACCGGCCACGCCGGGATCGGCACCTCGCCGTACACCGGGTGCTCGACGGGCACGAAGATCCCCCGTTTGCGCAGGTCCGGGTCACGCAGCACTTCCCCGGTGGTCCGCACCGCGCCGGCGGGCACCCCCGCCTCGCCGAGGATCACCATCGCCTCGACCTTGTCCTTCGTGGACGTCCACTCGGTCACGATCGCGTCGATCTCGGCCTTGTGCTCACCGCGGCCGGCCATCGTGGCGAACCGCGGGTCGTCCTTCAGCTCCGGCCGCCCGATCGCGTCGGCGAAGCGCCGCCACTGCTTGTCGTTGCCGCAGTGGATCTGCACGTAGTCGTTGGGACCGAAGGGCGGGCACGGGTAGATGTCCGACGGCGCGGTGGTCTCCAGGAACGGCGGCCCGTTGCCGAACCGCGGCGTGTCGAGGTCGCGCTCGACCGGCCAGCCGTAGTGGATGCGCAGGAACGTCGCGACGTGGTCGGCCATCGCCAGCTCCAGGTGCTGCCCCTCCCCCGTCGCGGTCCGCTGGTAGAGGGCGGCGAGGATGCCGACCGCGGCGACCATCCCGGTCCCCGTGTCGCCGACGTCCGGTCCGGGTTTCATGGGCGGTCCGCCGGGATCGCCGGTGATGCTGGAGGCGCCGGACACGGCCTGCACGAGCGGGTCGAAGCTCGGGAAGTTCGCGTACGGCGAGTCGCTCGCGAAACCCTTGATCTGCGCGTAGACGAGGCGGGGGTTGCGTTCCCTCAGCACGTCGTAGGACAGCCCGAGGCGGTCCACGACGCCGGGGCTGAAGTTCTCGACGAACACGTCGGCGGCGTCCGCGAGGCGCAGGGCGAGGTCGTGCCCCGCCTCGGACTTCAGGTCGATCGCGATCGAGCGCTTGCTCGCGTTGTTGAGGTAGAAGGGGGTGGCGTCGTAACTGGACCGGTCGCCTGGTGGTACGACCTTCACCACGTCGGCGCCGAGGAAGGCGAGTGCCAGCGTGGCCGACGGCCCGGCGACCTGGTGGGTCAGGTCGAGGACCCGCACGCCGGCCAGCGCCGGGGCTGGGCGGTTCTCCGATGAACTCACGTGTTTTACAGTGACAGCGGCCATAACCACAGGTAAAGCACACAGTTGTGCGGAGGTACCGTGGAAAAACCGCAGAAGCCGCCGGGCTACTCGCTCCGCCAGCTGGCCTACTTCGTGGCGGTCGCCGAGGAGGGCACGGTCAGCCGGGCCTCCGAACGGCTCCGCGTCTCGCCGTCGGCGGTCTCGCTGGCGCTGACCGAACTGGAACGGGCGCTGAAGGTCCAGCTGTGCGTGCGGCGCAAGGCACACGGCGTCACGCTGACGGTCTCGGGCACGCAACTGCTCCGGCACGCGCGCACCCTGCTGCGGCAGGCGCGCGAACTGGAGCACGAACTGGCCAATGTGGACGGCCCGCTGTCCGGTGTGCTGTCCGTGGGCTGTTTCATGGGGCTGGCCCCGGTGTTCCTGCCGAGACTGCTGCAGGGCTTCGGGGACCGGCATCCCGGCGTGACGATCGACTTCGAGGAGGGTGACCAGACGGGGCTGCAGCAGCGTCTGCTCGCCGGGAAGCTGGACCTGGTCATGCTCTACGACGTCTCGCTCACCCCGGACATCCAGGTGGTCGAGCTGGCGCGGATGCGCCCGCACGTCATGCTCGCCGCGGACCACCGCCTCGCGGGGGAACCGGTGGTCGCGCTGCACGACCTCGCCGACGAACCCATGGTGCTGCTGCAGGAACCGCCGAGTCCGGACCACTCGCTGGGGCTGTGCCACGAAGCCGGGATCACCCCGGTCGTGCGCTACCGCGCCCGCAACGGCGAGACCGCGCGCGCCCTCGTCGGCCGGGGGCTGGGATACGCGATCATCATGCAGCGCCCGCCCAACGACCGGACCTACGAGGGTTTGCGCGTGGTGCACAAGGAGATCGCCGAACTGCCCGGCCGCGAGGTGCCGGTCGTGCTCGGCTGGCCCCGCCACACGCACCTCACCCGCCGGGCGGAGGCGTTCGTGCGGTACAGCCGGGAAAGCGCGGCCGCGGACTGAGCCCTTGGCACGGCGGGCCGCGAGGGCACGCGATTGCCCGGCGTCGAAGGGGAGATCGCGCTCGTGCTCGGCCCCGGGGACTACCCCACCGCCGCGCGACCCCGTGCCTCGAACTCCTTCAGGCTGAACGAAGGCGCCGCGGCGTCCGCCGGGCTGAGCGACCCTCCGGCCGCCAGCAGCCGCCGGGCGGCGAGGTGGTCGGCGGGCCGGTTCACCGACTCCACCGCGACCAGCCGCTCCTCCCGGAAGCGCAGCACCGAGAACCGTCCACTTGCGACGTCCCCGCTCACCACGGCGGTGTCCGCCGCCTGCGCGAGGCCCGCGATCTGCAGCCGCACCGGGCCCTGGTGGCTCCAGAACCACGGCAGCTCGCGGTAGGGCTCCGGCGTGCCGAGCAGGACCTTCGCCACGTGCCGCCCCTGGTCGGCGGCGTTCTGCACCGACTCCAGCCGCGCCGGAACTCCCGCGTGGTGGCAGGGAAAACGGGCACAGTCACCGATGGCGTACACGGCGGGGTCGGCCGAGCGGAGGTACTCGTCCACCACCACGCCGTCGTCCACCGCCAGGCCCGCCGCCTCCGCGAGCTCCGTCCGCGGGCGGACCCCGACGCCGACGAGCACCACGTCCGCCGGCAGCACCGCGCCGCTGGTCCCCACCACCGCACGCACCCGGCCGCCGCTGCCCTCGAGCGCGGAAACGCCCTCGCCCAGCCGCAGCTCCACCCCGGCCGACCGGTGCGCCCCGGCGAGGAAGTCCGACATCACCGGCGACACCGCGCGGGCCAGCGGGCGCTCCGCCGCCTCCAGCACGGTCACCGCCAGCCCCCGTGCGCGCGCGGCCGCCGCGAACTCCAGCCCGATGAACCCCGCACCGGCCACCACCACCGAGCGGGCATCCGCCAGCTCCGCGCGCAACGCCCTGGCGTCGGCGAGGGTGCGCAGCCCGTGCACCCCGGCGAGGTCCGCCCCGGGGAGCGTCCGGTTCACCGCGCCCGTGGCGAGCACGAGCGCCGAGTACCCGATCCGGCGGCCGTCGTCCAGTTCGACCTCCCGTCGATCGCGGTCCACGGCCAGTACCCGGGCACCGCCGGCGTACGTGATCCCTTCGAAGAAGGCCGCGCCCCGCAGGGGCAACGGGTCCGCCTCGGCCACGAGGTAGTCCTTCGACAGCGGCGGCCGCTGGTACGGCGGGTCGGGCTCCTCGCCGACGACGACCAGCTCACCGCCGTAGCCGCCGGCCCGCAGCGCGTCGGCGGCCTGCAGCCCGGCCTGTCCCCCGCCGACGACCACGATCGCCGTCATACCTGCGTCTCCGGGACGTCGACCTCGATCTCTTCGAGGCCGTCCCCCACGGTCACCTGGCAGCCCAGCCTGCTGCGCCGCTCGTCGCGCGGCGCGGCGGTGCACTCCAGCATCTCCTCCTCGTCCTCGCCGATCTCCGGCAGCCGGCCGAGGTAGGGCTCACGCACGTAGACGTGGCACGTCGCGCACATCGCCTGGCCACCGCACTCCCCCACGATCCCGCGCACGCCGTTCGTCACGGCGGCACGCATCAGGTTGGTGCCCGCGGGCACCTCCAGCACGTCCGGGTCCCCGGCGAGCTGGTGGTAGGTCACCTTCGGCATCGCAACTCCCCTTTCAGCCCCACCGCACGGGCAGGCGCAGCATCCCGCGGAACACCCAGCCACCGGCGACCGCCGGGGCGTCCGGGTCGAGCCGCAGCCCCGGCAGCTCCGCGAACAACTTCGGCAACGCCACCCCCACGACCGACGCCCGCGCGACCCACGCCCCGGCGCAGAAGTGGTTGCCACCGCCGAAAGCGAGGTGCGGCTGCCGCGGGCGGTCGACGTCGTAGGACTCGGGATCGGCGAACACCTCCGGATCGCGGTTGGCCGCCGCGACCACGACCCCCAGGCGCGCGCCCCGCGGCACGAGCACCCCGTCGAGCACGGTGTCGGCCGTGGCTTCGCGCGGGTACATGCTGATCGGCGCGACCCACCGGATCGACTCCTCGAACGCGTCGGACCACCGGCCGCCGTCGAGGACCCTGGCGAGCTGGTCCGGGTGCCGCAGCAGCGCCCACACCGTGGTGCCCAGCGCGTCCCGCGGTTCGTTGAGCCCGCCGCCGATCGTCATCTTGAGGTTCGCCCGCACCGCTTCCAGCGGGATCGGCAGCCCCGACAACCCCGACAGCAGGCTCGCGTCCGGGTGCTCCCGCAGGTAGGGCAGCATCTCGTCGATCGCCTCGTCGACCTCCCGGTAGGACCGCTCCGCCTTCGCCCACACCTCCGGGTCGTCGCCGTAGTTGCCGGTGCCGTCGATCAGGGTCTGCGACCAGCGCTGCAGGTCCTCCTGGGTGGCATTGCGGAAACCGAGGATGCGGCAGAGGTTCTCGGCCGCGTACGGGGCGGCGAAGTGCTCGATCAGGTCGGCCCCCGGCCCGAGGTCGAGGAACCGCCGCAAGCAGGTCTCCGCGTTCTCCTCGAACACCGCCTGCCAGTGCTGCTTGATCGCCTTGGGCCGCAGCACCCCGCCGTAGGACCGGCGCTCGACGTCGTGCTCGGGGTCGTCCTTGCGCAGCATGCTGTGGCCCATCGCGCGCTTCATCAGCGAGCCGGTTTCGTCGGCGGAAAACCGTTCCTGGTCCTGTTCGATCTCGTGGCACGCGGCGTAGCGGACCACGAGGTAGCGGTTCACGGCGGGCACCCAGTGCACCGGAGACTCGGGCCGGAGCCGCTGGTAGATGGGATAGGGGTCGCGGTAGAGGTCCGCGATGGTGACCCAGTCGGCCACGGGTACCGGACGCGCGCCGGTCAGCTCCACGGTCATCGTCGACTCGTCCCTCCTCGCGGGGACCGCCGCTGGCTCCCGCGTTCGCCTAGAGTGTGTTCGCGGCGGACAGCGCAGGTAAAGTTCAAAGAACTTCGCAACTTCCACTAGTGAGGTGTGCAATGGCGCACTACACCTTGCGGCAGCTCGAGTACCTCGTGACGGTCGCCGAGGTCGGCTCGATTTCCCGGGCGGCACAACGGTTGCACGTGTCCCCGACCGCCGTGGCCGCCGCGCTGACCGAGCTGGAGCGGATCTTCGGCACCCAGCTGCTGGTGCGCCGCAAGGCCCACGGCGTCAGCCTCACGCCGACCGGTTCGTTCGTCCGCGCCAGGGCGGCGGAGCTGCTGCACACCGCCGACGAGCTGGAGCTGGCCGCCCCCAGTGGCGGGCGGGAGTTGTCGGGCCCGCTCGTGCTGGGCTGCTACGTCACGATCTCCCCGACGATCGTGCCCGGTCTGCTGGAGTGGTTCGCGGTGCACCACCCGCGCGTGCGGCTGACGTTCGTCGAGGGCAGCCAGGCCGAGCTGCCCCACCTCCTGCTGGAAGGCAAGCTCGACCTCGCAGTCGTCTACGACATGGCGCTGCCGCCCGGGCTCGACTCGGTGCTGCTCACCACCACCCCGGCGTACGCGCTGCTGCCCTCGGACCACGCGCTGGCCGCACAGGACGCCGTGACGCTGGCGGAACTGGCCACGGAGCCGATGATCCTGCTCGACCTGCCGCCCGCGGCACAGCACACGTTGTCGCTGTTCGAGCGCGCCGGGCTGACCCCGCGCATCGCCCAGCGCACGTCCGACTTCGAACTCACCCGCTCGCTCGTGGCCCGCGGGTTCGGTTACGCGGTGCTGGTCCAGCGCCCCGCGGTGGACCTGTCCTACGAGGGCCTGCCGGTGGCGCCGCGAACGATCACCCCGGAGGTGCCCGGGGTGGGCATCCGGATGGCGTGGCCCCGGGAGGTCCGGCTCACCGAGCGCGCGAAGGCGATGATCGCGGCGGCCGTGGACCAGGTGCGGGACACGGGCCTTCCGGTTCCAGATCGTATATGAGATCGTGAAGGATGAGGGTCACGTCGCGAAGGAGCGGGTCGTGGACGGTGCAACGCTGCCGACGGGAAGCGGGACGAGCCAGGACGGGGTCCGGCACGCGTCCGGGTTCGACGAGTGGAAACGCATGCTCGGGCACCGGTTCGTCCCGGTGCGCCTGGTGAGTGAGCACGGCGCGGCGTTCACCGGCACGCTGCGCGAGCGCGTGCTGCGGGACGTCTCGGTCTCGGAGATCACCGCCGACTCGCACCGCGTCATCCGCGCCTCGTCGCAGATCTCGCCGGACGACCCGGCCCTGCTCAAGCTCAGCGTGCAGCTCGGCGGTGGTGGCCTCATCGTGCAGGACGGGCGCCAGGCGGTCCTGTCCCCGGGCGACGTCGCGGTGTACGACACGGCGAGGCCGTACACGCTCGCGTTCGACGACACGATCCGCTGCCTGGTGTTCGCCTTCCCCCGCAGTGCGATCGGGCTCGGCACGGGGAGCCTGCGCGAGGTGACGGCGGTGCGGATCGACGGCAGCGGCCCCTCGGGGCGGCTCGTCGTCCCGTTCCTCCGCACGCTCGCCGACACGGTGCTCGACCTGCCGCAGGCGCAGGCGCTGCGGTTCGCCCACAACGCGCTCGACCTCGTCACGACCCTGCTCACGGACGTGCTGGAGGGCCGGCCCCACCGCGGGCGCCGGGACCGGGTGCCGACGCTGGAGGACGTACTCGACTGGATCGAGGCGAACCTGTCCGACCCCGGCCTCTCGCTCGGCCGCATCGCCCAGGCCCACTACGTCTCCCCGCGGTACCTGCAGAACCTGTTCAGCCACCGGGGAGACACCGTGACCGGCTGGATCCGGAGCCGGCGGCTCGAACGCTGTCGCCGTGAACTCGCCGACCCGCTGCGGGCCGGCGAGCCCGTGGGGGCGGTGGGGCGGCGCTGGGGCTTCGGCGACCCGGCCCACTTCAGCCGTGCCTTCAAGGCACGCTACGGCGTGCCGCCCGCGCGGTACCGCGACCTGTCGGCATGACGACGGCCGCCGTCCACTTCGGACGGCGGCCGTCGCGGCGGCTACTCCGCGCGCCGCTTCCAGTGCTCGAAGGCGAGCGTGCGGTCGACGTTGCCCAGCGCCTCCAGCGCGTCGGCGAGCCTGCCGTGCACGGCGTCGCACACCGGCGCGGCCCCGAGGGCGGCGTGCGTGACCTCCTTGGCGATGCCCACGTCCTTCGTCATCAGCGGCAGCGCGAAACCGGACGCGTGTAGACCCTGCACGACGTGCGGCCCCAGCACGTGCGTGGTCACGAAGCTCTGGCCGGTCGAGGCGTTGAGGATGTCCACCATCAGCTGCGGGTCGAGCCCCTGCCGCTGCCCGGCGAGCAACGCCTCCGACGCCGCGGTGTAGGCGGCCGCGGCGACGTAGTTGTTGAGCGCCTTCATCGTGTGGCCCGTGCCCACGCCGCCGGTGCGGAAGATCCGCTCGCTCATCGCCTCGATCACCGGGACCGCGACGGCTACGGCGTCCTCGTCGTCGGCGCCGAGCATGATCGACAACGTCCCGGCCCGAGCTCGCTCCACGGCGCCGGAGACCGGCGCGTCGACGAGCCGGACGCCGTGCCCGGCCAGTTCTTCCGACAGCACCTTGGTTTCCAGCGGGTTCGACGAACTCATGTCGATCACCACCGCGCCCTCGGGCAGCGCCCCGGCGACGGACCCGCCGTCCGGCCAGTCCCCGGTCAGCGCACTGGTGACCAGCGCGCTCGTCGGCAGCATGGTGACCACGCAGTCCACCTCGGCGAAGTCGCTCACCGCGGTCGCCACGCTCGCCCCGTACTCGGCGGCGAGCCGCGCCGCGCGGGCGGGGTCGACGTCGTGCAGCAGCAACGGGAAGCCGGCCTTCGCCACGTTGCGGGACATCGGTTCACCCATCGTGCCGAGGCCGATGAACGCCACGCGGGTCATGCCGCCCTACCTTTCAGGGATGTCCGCGGTCCGCGAGGATCGGCGGATGCAGGTGG
>NZ_BAABIB010000058.1:0-45666 GCF_039542405.1 Amycolatopsis dongchuanensis | reverse complement strand
CGGAGGACCGTTGACCACCTGTCTCGCTCGCCTGATCGCCCGGTTCGTCGCCACCTGCTCCGACTGCGGAGCCCGCATCCCGGCCGATCAGGTCATGTGCTCCATCTGCGCCAACAAGTAGCCGCCACCGTCTGGAAAGGACACATCACCGATGGGAAGCAACAAGGGACTCGTGCACCGCGGCTCCAAGTCCTGGTGGACCGGTGACTTCAAGACTCTGTGCGGCCTGGTGATCCCGGCCGGGACCGGAAAGTCCCCGTGGTTCACCAAGCCCGCCTGCCCCACGTGCGAGGCCGCCGTCGCGGCCCGCAAGCGCAAGTAGCGCACCGACCCTGCCGGGCCGTCCGTCCGACTCGCCTCCGGGCGGCCCGGCAGCACCACCCCGTCGTCCGCGTTTCGTTGCTAGGAGAGGTTGTTCGATGAGCACCGCGACCACCGCCGATCGGAACCCGTTGCAGGAGTGGGCGCTGTTCCTCGCTGAGCAGGGCTGGCCCGTGTTCCCGCTCCGTCCGCTGACGAAGCGGCAGCCTGCCGTGAAGGACTGGGAGAACCGCGCCACCGCCGACCCCGCCCGTATCCGCCGCTGCTGGGAGGCCGACCGGTGGAACATCGGCCTCGCCACCGGTCCGGCCGGTCTGGTCGTGGTGGACCTCGACCTGCCCAAGGAGGGGGAGTCCGGTCCGGATGGCGTGGCCGCGCTCGCCGAGCTGGCCGCCGAACGGGGCGGCCCGGTGCCGGACACGTTCACCGTCGCCACGCCGTCAGGCGGTCGGCACCTGTACTACCGGGCCCCGGCCGGGGTGCGGTTGCGCAACAGTCAGGGTCAGCTCTGCCCGTGCGTGGACACGCGGGCTGGGGGCGGATACGTGGTGGGGCCGGGGTCGGTCACGGCGGAGGGCGGCTACGAACTGCTCGATGAGCGCGCCCCTGCCGAACTGCCAGGGTGGTTGGTCCAGGTGTGCGCCGAAAAGGCGTCTCCGGCGATCTCAGCGCCCGTTCAGATCCGCTCTGCCAACCCGACCGCGTACGGGTTCGCCGCGCTCCGGGGTGAGTGCCAGCGCGTGCGAGACGCCAAACCAGGCACGCACAACGGCGTGCTCTCGTCGGCTGCCTACACCATCGGCCGCAAGGTCGGGGCCGGGCTGGTCGACCACGCCACCACCCGCGCCGAGCTGATCGCGGCCGGGGAGACGCTGATCGGTTCTGCGCACTGGCCGCCGAACGCGCGCGAGGTTGCTCGCGTGGTGGACGCCGGACTGGCCAAGGGCGCGAGCAATCCCGTTCGTAGGAAGGAGGTCGCCTGATGACGCATCCCACCGACGCCACGTTGCATGCGATCGACGACGCCATCGGCACCGACGACACCGACCCGCGCGGGACGTGCAGCCAGTGCGGCCGGCCGCTGGGCAACTCGCCCTCGGACGACTTCTGCTCGGAGAACTGCCAAGCCGTCTGGCGCGCTGCGAACGCGACCGTCCTGCCCGGACATGAGGTGCTGGACCGGGTGCGGGACATCGTGTCCCGGTTCAACGTCTTCCCCTCCGAGCACTGCGCGCCGATGCTCGCGCTGTGGTACGCCCACACCCACGCCGCGGACCACTTCTACGTCACGCCCCGCCTGATCCTGTCCAGCGTCGAACCCGGGTCCGGCAAGACGCGCGTGCTGGAGGTGGCGCAGTACCTCGTGCGGGCACCGGAGATGACGTTCTCCGCGACCACCGCCGCCCTGTTCCGCATGGTGTCCGAAGGCCCGATCACCATCCTGTTCGATGAAGTGGACACCATCTTCAACGCCAAGGGCGGCAACAACGAAGACCTCCGCGGCCTGCTCAACGCCGGGTACAAGCGCGGTGCGGCCGTGGCCCGCTGCGTCGGTGACGCCAAGGCCATGAAGGTGCAGCGGTTCCCGGTGTTTGCTCCGGCTGCGCTCGCCGGGATCGCCGGGAACATGCCCGACACCATCACCACCCGCGCCATCACCATCCACATGAAGCGCCGACGTGCCGACGAAGAGGTTGAGGAGTTCTGGGAGGAGGACGTCGAACGCGAGACCGCACCGCTGCGTGAGGCGCTGGCGACGTGGGTGGGGTCGGTGACCGACAAGATCAGCCGGGGTCGCCCGACGATGCCGCCTGGGGTGCGTGACCGCGCGGCGGAGATCTGGCGTCCGCTCATCGCGATCGCCGACGCGGCAGGGGGGCACTGGCCGGACACGGCCCGCGCCGCCTGCGTGCACTTCATCGAGGTCGCCAACGCCGACCACAACGGCGGCGGACAGCGCATGCAACTGCTTGCCGATCTGCGCGACCTGTTCACCGCCCGCGACACGGACAAGCTGCCGACCACCGAGATCCTCGCCGCGTTGCACGAGATGGACGAAGCGCCCTGGGGCGACCTGGACGGCAGGCCGCTCGATTCCCGACGCCTCTCCGCGTTCCTGAAGCCCTACGGCGCGAAGCCGAAGGACATCAAGCTCCCCAACGGCACCGTCGTCAAGGGCTACCGCGCCACCGGTCCCGGCGGACTCGCCGACGCCTGGCAGCGCTACCTGCCTCCAAGCGCTACCTCCGCTACCTCCGCGACCGTGCAGGTCAGGACGGTAGCGGATACGGGGGAGGTAGCGGATACAAGCGCTACCTCCGGAGCGTCACCACCGATCACGGACGGTAGGTAGCGGATCTAAGCGCTACCACCCCCGTATCCGCTACCCCTCTGACCTGCGAAGTAGCGCAGGTAGCGCAGGTAGCGGCAAAACGCCGCCAGCCCATCCGCTACCCCGACGACGGGAGGACCGATGACGCGATTCGCCGACCACGCCGCGCACGTCCGCGAGGGAGTACTACGCACGATGGCTACGCCAGCCCGCTACCTGACTGTCAAAGCGTTCTGCGATCTGATGGGTATTTCACGCCGCACCTTCCAGGAATGGCGAGCAAAGCAGACCGCGCCGAAGTGTCTGAAGCTGCCGAATGGCGAGCTTCGCATAAGTATCGCTGAGTACGACCGTTGGGTTTCCCGTCTTGAGGAGGCAGCTTGAGTTTCGATCAAACCAGTTTGTCCGTGCGAATCTGGGGCATCGAAACGTACAAGGGCAAGACGAAGTCGACGTACTGGGTGCGCTGGCGAGTTTCTACTAAGCGGTTCAAGGAGCCTTTCAGTACGAAAGCGCTCGCCGAAAGCTTCCGGTCGAGGCTTCGCACTGCTGCGAGCAATGGCGAGGCGTTCCGCCTCAGTGATGGTCTGCCTGTCTCAATGGTGCGCCCAGAGCAGGAAATGGACTGGTACACGTTCGCTCGCAAGTACGCGGACATGAAGTGGCCGAAGGCTGCTGCTACATACCGGCGGACCATTGCGGAGGCGTTAACGGCGATTACGCCGGTTATGTTGAGTAACGGTGCTGGCCGACCCGATGAGAAGAATATCCGATCGGTCCTGAACCGCTGGGGATTCAACACCCAAGCGCGCGACGGTGAAAAATCCGAGTGGGCGGAAGCGACGTTGCGATGGATCTCTCGGAACTCGCTTCCGTTGGCCGAGGTGATGCGACCCGAGACTGCACGGAAACTGCACGATGCTGCGGTAAGCAGGGTTGATGGGAAACCCCTCGCCCGCTCGGTTGCTCGGCAGCGTCGCATGATCCTCAACAACGCGCTCAGTTACGCTGTCGAACTCGGACTTATCCCCGAAAACCCAGTAAGGGAGATCAAGTGGACGGCACCGAAACCGTCCCGTGTCATAGATGTCCGGCGAGTTGCGAACCCCGTGCAAGCACGCACCCTGCTGCACGCGGTCAAGAGGCAGAAGCCGAGCGGGGAACGGTTGTATGCTTGCTATGCGACGATGTATTTCGCCTTGGCCCGTTCTGAGGAGGCGCTGAATCTTCGCGAACCGAATCTTTCGCTGCCGCAGCCAGAAGTGGACAAGGAAACCGGGGAGCTGGTTTACGGGTGGGGAAAGATCTGGCTCGAAGAGGCGACGCCTCACGCTGGAAAGGCGTGGACGGACAGCGGCAAAGCACGCGACGAGCGCGGACTTAAACACCGGGAACGAGGCGAAGGACGCTGGGCACCTTGTCCTCCCGAGCTGACCGCAATCCTTCTCTGGCACCTCGAAACCTTTGGGGTCGACGATGAGAAGCGTCTGTTCCGTGGCGTTCGTGGGGGAGAGGTTCCGCTGATCACCTGGAACCGCGTGTGGCAGGCCGCTCGGGGGTATGCGTTCACCGAGGAGGTAGCGGCGACCCCGCTGGCACGTAGGCCATATGACCTCCGGCATGCGGGAGTTTCTGCGTACCTCGGCGGCGGAGTGTCGCCGACGACGGTCGCTGAGTGGGCTGGGCACTCGGTGGAGGTGCTGTTGCAGGTCTACGCGAAGTGTCTCCACGGCCAGGATCGGTTGGCCCAGGAGCTGGTTCAGGCGGCGCTTGGGCACCGTCGCCGGTAGCTAGGATCGCTCGGCACGTCTTCGGCACAACCAGCCGCGTACGGCTGCCGTGGGCTGCACTCCACTGCACACCTGGTGATCGCCCCCTGCCAGCGTCCCCGCTGGTCAGGGGGCGAATCGCCGAGGTGGCGAATGGTGCCCCCGGCAGGATTCGAACCTGCGACACCCGCTTTAGGAGAGCGGTGCTCTATCCCCTGAGCTACGAGGGCTTGCCGGCGTCACTCTACCGGCCTGCGGGGCCGCCCACGAGGGGGCTCCCGGTGAAACACGGTGCGGGCGAACAGCGTATCGACTCCAGCGCTACCACTGGGTAACCTTCCGTGACGGACGCGGAAACCCCGCTCCACCGAACCACCGGAGGGCCCGTTGATCAAGCTGGTTTTCGCTGACGACGAGGAGTTGGTGCGGTCCAGTCTGCGCGGGATGATGGCCGGCGCCCCGGACATCGAGGTGGTCGGGGAGGCCGTGGACGGGCGTTCCGCCGTCGAGGCCGCGCGCCGCCTCCAGCCGGACGTCGTGCTGCTCGACATCAAGATGCGCGCCCCCGACGACGGGATCCGCGCCCTCCGCGCGATCCTCGCCCTCCCGACACCCCCGACCGTGGCCATGCTCACCACCTTCGACATGGACGAGTACGTGAGCCTGGCCCTGCGCCTGGGCGCCAACGGGTTCCTCCTGAAGGACATCGAGCCCGCCGCCCTGCTGCGCGCGGTCCGCGACCTCGCCCGCGGCGGCGCCGTCCTCGACCCCGGCGTCGCGGCCCGCATGGTGCGCGCCCACCGCGAGGGCCAGCGCGCCGCCCAGCCCGCGCGCAAGCTCCTGGCCAGCCTCTCCGAACGCGAACGCGAGGTCGTCGCCCTCATCGGGCAGGGGCTGTCCAACGCCGAGATCGGCGGCAAGCTCCACCTGTCCGAGGCCACGGTCAAGGGCTACGTCTCCGCGGTCCTGTCCAAGATCGGCGCCGCCAACCGCGTGCAGGCCGCGCTGCTCGCCTACCGCGGCGGACTCTTGGACCAGCTCTAACACCTTCTCAGGCGAGTCTCAGCACCGTCGGTAACACTGTCCACATGCGCATACTCGTTGTCGACGACGATCGGGCGGTCCGGGAGTCGCTCCGGCGCTCGCTGGAGTTCAACGGCTACCAGGTCGACCTCGCCGGCGACGGTGCGCAGGCACTCGAACGGGTCATCAACGACCGGCCCGACGCCATGATCCTCGACGTCATGATGCCCCGCCTCGACGGCCTCGAGGTGGCCCGCCGCCTGCGCAGCACCGGCGACGACCTGCCGATCCTCGTGCTCACGGCCCGCGACACGGTGTCCGACCGCGTCTCCGGCTTGGATGCCGGGGCCGACGACTACCTCCCGAAGCCCTTCGCGCTCGAAGAGCTCCTCGCGCGCCTTCGCGCCCTGCTCCGCCGCGCCTCCCGCGAGGAACAGGCGGGCGCCAACGCGGAGCAGCTCACCTTCGCCGACCTGACGCTCGACCCCGGCACCCGCGAGGTCCGCCGGGGTGAGCGCGAGATCAGCCTCACGCGCACCGAGTTCGCCCTGCTCGAACTGTTCATGTCGTACCCGAAGCACGTCCTCACCCGCAGCCGCATCCTCGAGGAGGTCTGGGGCTACGACTTCCCGACCTCGGGCAACGCGCTGGAGGTCTACGTCGGGTACCTGCGCCGCAAGACCGAGGCCGGCGGCGAGCCCCGGTTGATCCACACGGTCCGCGGAGTCGGCTACGTGCTCAGGGAAACCCCGCCGTGAGCCAGATCCTGACCGAACCGGTCAGCGTCGTCGACGTCGGCGAACGCAGGCCCCAGCGCCGCATCTCCCTGCGCGCCCGGGTCTCGCTGCTCGCCGCGGCGTGCGTCGCCGGGGTGATGGTGCTGGTGTCGCTCGGCGCGTACATCACGGTCTACAACAACCTCTACCAGCAGGTCGACGACAACCTGCAGGTCCGTGCCATCGCCGCCGCGCAGACCCCGCAGGTCCGGCAGGGCATCCAGGAGTTCCCCGGCGCGCTCCTGAGCAGCACGGACATCCAGATCTGCCTGCTGGATTCCGACGGCAGGCTCACCCTGCCGCCCGGCGGGCGCCAGCCCCCGGTCGGGCAGACCGAAATCGCCGTCGCGCAAGGCGCCGCGTCCTCCTCGATCCGCACGGACGACAAGACCGACATGCGCGTCGTCTCGCTGCACTACGGGCCGGGGCAGGCGCTCGTGCTCGCCCAGTCGCTCACACCGACCGAGCAGACGCTCAACCAGCTGGCGATCGTGCTCATCCTGATCGGTGGCGGCGGCATCATCGTCGCCGCGCTCGCCGGGACAGCCGTGGCGCGCACGGGGCTGCGGCCCGTCGAACGGCTGACGTCGGCCACCGAATACGTCGCCCGGACGGGTGACCTGCGTCCGATCCCGGTGAGCGGTGACGACGAGCTGGCCCGGCTGACCACGAGCTTCAACACGATGCTCGGCGCCGTCGCCGAGTCGCAGGAACGGCAACGCCGCCTGGTCGCCGACGCCGGGCACGAGCTGCGCACCCCGCTGACCTCCCTGCGCACCAACCTGGAGCTGCTGCTGTCGGCCAACCGGGTGGGCGCGCCGACGCTGTCCGAGCAGGTCAGGAAGGACATCGAGACCGACATCAAGGCGCAGCTGGACGAGCTGACGCAGCTCATCGGCGACCTCGTGGAGCTGGCGCGGCAGGACGAGCCGCGCACGGACTTCGAGCGCGTCGAGATGATCGAGGTCATCGAGCGGGCGCTGGACCGGGCCCGCCGCCGTGCCGGCGAGATCGAGTTCGACGTGCAGCTGCAGCCGTGGGTGCTCACCGGCGACCACAGCTCGCTGGAGCGCGCGGTGCTGAACCTGCTGGACAACGCCGTGAAGTTCTCGCCGCCGCGGTCCACCGTGCGGGTCCGGATGTACCCGCTGGGCGACGGCACCGCGGTGATCGAGGTCGCCGATTCCGGCCCCGGTATCGCCGAGGCCGACCTGCCCAAGGTGTTCGACCGCTTCTACCGCTCCTCCGAGGCGCGCACCCTGCCCGGTTCCGGCCTGGGCCTGTCCATCGTCAAGCAGGCCGCGGAACGGCACGGCGGCACGGTCTACGCCGGCCGCGCCCCCGAGGGCGGCGCACTGCTGACCATCCGGCTGCCGGGAGCACCCGCCTGAGCGAGATCCCCGCGATGTTTATTCGTGTAGGATTTTGTGTAGTTGGCGAGCGAGGGAGCGAAGGTGCTGGCGCGGCAGCGGCAAGCGGTGATCCTGGAGGAGGCCCGGCGCACGGGCGCGGTCCGGGTCAGCGAGCTGGTCGCGCGGCTCGGCGTCTCCGACATGACGATCCGCCGTGACCTCGACGTGCTGGCGAGCCGGGGACTGGTCGAGAAGGTCTACGGCGGCGCGACGGCGAACCTCGGCAAGAGCACCGACGAGCCGGGCTTCGAGGCGAAGTCCGAGCAGCAGCAGGCCCAGAAGGAGGCGATCGCCGCGCTCGCGGCCGGGCTGGTCCGGCCGGGCACCGCGATCGGGATCTCCGCGGGCACCACGACGTGGACGTTCGCCCGCGCGCTGGACTCCGTGCCGGGGCTGACGATCGTCACGAACTCCATCCGGGTGGCCGACGTCCTGCGTGAGTCCGGGCAGCCGGAGCGGACGGTCGTGCTCACCGGGGGCGTGCGCACGCCGTCGGACGCGCTGGTCGGCGGTGTCGCGGTGGCGAGCCTGCGGCGGCTGCACCTGGACCAGGTGTTCCTCGGGGTGCACGGCATGGCCGAGGGGCCGGGGTTCACCACGCCGAACCTCGACGAGAGCGAGACCAACCGCGCGCTGGTCGAGGCGGGCCGCAAGCTCGTCGTGCTCGCCGATCACACCAAATGGGGCATCGTCGGCATCTCCACGATGGCCGATCTCGAGGAAGCGGACGTCGTGGTGAGCGATGACGGGCTCCCGGCCGCCGCCCGCGAGACACTGGCCGAGCACGTGGGCGAGCTGGTGGTCGCCGACGTGAACGAGGCGGAGGAAAGTTGATACGCACGGTCCGGCACCTCGCCGACGGCAGGGAGATCATCTACTACGACGAAGCGCCGCACGCGCGCGACGCCGTGGACACGCGCGACCTGCCGCCGGTCGCGGCGAGCTCGGAGATCCGCCGTGACCCGTTGTCCGGCGAGTGGGTCGCGATGGCCGCGCACCGGCAGACCCGCACGTACAAGCCGCCTGCCGACCTGTGCCCGCTGTGCCCGAGCAAGCCGGGCAAGCCCAGCGAGATCCCCGAGTCCGATTATGACGTCGTGGTGTTCGAGAACCGGTTCCCCTCGTTCTCCCAGCACGTCAGCGGCGAAGCGTCCAGTGTGGACGGCGCTGGCCTCGTGCCCACGGCGCCGGGTCGCGGCCGCTGTGACGTCGTGTGCTTCACCAGTGACCACAACGGCTCCTTCGCGACGCTGAGCCCGCGGCGGGTGCGCACGGTCGTGGACGCGTGGGCCGACCGCACCGCATCCATGTCCACTCTGGACGGTGTGGAGCAGGTCTTCCCGTTCGAGAACCGGGGTGAGGAGATCGGCGTGACGCTGTCCCACCCGCACGGGCAGATCTACGCGTACCCGTTCGTCACGCCCAAGACCCGCCGCGCGCTCGACACGGCCCGCGCCTACCAGGCCGAACACGGGCGTCCGGTGCTCGGCGACGTGCTCGCCGCCGAGCGTGAGGCGGGGACGCGGGTCGTCGCGCAGGGGGAGCACTGGACGGCGTTCGTGCCGCCCGCCGCGCGCTGGCCGGTGCACGTGCTGCTGGTGCCGCACCGCCAGGTCCCCGACATCCCCGCGTTGTCCGACGCCGAGCGCGACGACTTCGCCGAGGTCTACTTGCAGGTCCTGCGCCGCTGCGACGCGCTGTACGACCGGCCGCTGCCCTACATCGCGGCGTGGAACCAGGCGCCGGTGCGTGTCGACCGCGAGCTGGGCTGGCTGCACCTGGAGCTGTTCTCGATCTTGCGCACGAAGGACAAGCTGAAGTACCTGGCCGGCTCGGAGTCGGGCATGGGCGTGTGGATCAACGACGCCACCCCGGAGCAGATCGCGGAGCGGCTGCGGGCGGCGCACCCCTGATCTTCCCGGCATACTCATGTCGGACCCTCAGCTTGGGCTCAGCCAGCTCTCAGGACCGACCGACATGGTGAGGACATGACCGAGAACGACCCCAGCGCACCGCACGGCGGCGGTGCCCCCCGGGACCCGCAACCGGAGCAGCGTCCGGCGCAGGAGGACGCGAGCACGCCCCCGCGGGGTACGTCTTTCGGTGGGGAGCAGCCGAGCCCCTGGTCGGCACAGGGCCAGCAGCAGGCGTACCCCTGGACGTCGCCGTCGCAGACCGCACAGCACCCGTACCAGACCGCCGCGTACCCGACGACGCAGCAGCAGGCCGCGATTCCGCAGCAGCGCAAGGGATCCGGCCGCCTCGTCGCCGGTGTGGCGGTGCTCGCGCTCGTCGTGGGCGGCGCGGCCGGTGGCGCGGGCGGCTACTTCGCCTCGCAGAACTCCGGGGGTGGCGTCGCCTACAACGCGCTGAACCAGCCGGTGCCGAACCAGCAGACCAGCGCGGCGCCGTCCGGCAGCGTGGAGGCGGTGGCGCAGAAGGTTTCGCCGAGCGTCGTCGAACTCGTCGTGTCCGGCAGCCAGGAGCAGGGCGAGGGCTCGGGCTTCGTGTTGTCGACCGACGGCTACGTCCTGACGAACAACCACGTCGTGGAGGTCGCCGCGAACGGCGGCAGCATCCAGGCGGTGTTCCAGGACGGCACGAAGGCGACGGCGACGATCGTGGGCCGCGACCCGACGACGGACGTCGCCGTGGTCAAGGTGCAGGGTGCGAAGAACCTGACCCCGGTGTCGCTCGGCAACTCCGACGACCTGCAGGTCGGGCAGTCCGTCGTCGCGTTCGGTTCGCCGTTCGAGCTGGCGGGCACCGTGACGTCGGGCATCGTGAGCGCGCTGCACCGGCCGGTGCGCGCCGGCGGCAGCAGCGGTGACCAGACGACGGTGATGAGCGCGATCCAGACGGACGCCGCGATCAACCCGGGCAACTCCGGCGGTCCGCTGGTCAACCTGTCCGGGCAGGTCATCGGCATCAACTCGGCGATCTACAGCCCGCAGTCCTCCGGCGGTTTCGGTCAGCAGACCGAGGCGACCAACGCGGGGATCGGGTTCGCCATCCCGATCAACCAGGCGCGGCGGACGGCGCAGGAGATCATCGACTCCGGCAAGGCGACCCAGACCTACATCGGTGCCGGCGTGAGCGACGCCCAGTCCGGTGGTGCGCTGATCCAGTCGGTGCAGGCCGGCAGCCCCGCCGAGCAGGCCGGGCTCAAGGCGGGCGACGTGGTGACGAAGGTCGACACCCAGGTGATCAACGACGCGGACGGCCTGATCGCCGCGGTGCGCACCAGGGCGCCGAACGACAAGGTGACTTTCACGCTCAGCGACGGCCGCACCGTGCAGGTGACGCTCGGCGGCCAGCCGGTCGAGGTGAAGTAGACGCTCGGCCGCGCAGGCGGCCGAGACCAACTCCGGGCTCCCGGCGGGTTTTCCGCCGGGAGCCCGTTTTTTTCACCGCACCAGCTCCGTGAAGTGCCGTGAGCCGTGGGCGGCCGTCCACCCGATCCGCAGCGCGGCCGCGTCCGCGATGCCGCCGAGCGCGCCGACACCCAAGCGCGCCCAGGGAAACCAGGCCCCGTCGCCGATGCGCACCCGGTCACGGCTGGCGACCCGGCCGGGTTCGAGCTCGACCAGCACCCGCCCGCCCGGGGCGAGGAGATCCCTGACCCGCCGCAGCAACGCGACGGGATCACCGCCGATGCCGATGTTGCCGTCGGCGAGCAGGGCGTGCCGCCAGCGCCCTTCGCCCGGCAGCCGCCGGAAGACGTCCCGGCGCAACGCGGTGCCGCCACGCTCGCGGGTGAGCCGGACGGCGGTGGGGGACACGTCGATCCCCAGTGACGGGACGCCACGGGCGGTCAGCTCGGCGGTGAGCCTGCCGGGGCCACAGCCGATGTCGAGCGTCGGGCCCGCGCACCGGGTGAGCATCAGCTCGTCGCCCTCGCCCGGTTCGGCACGCCAACGTGCGGTGGGGAGCTCGATCCGTTCGCCCGTGGCGAGTTCCAGCACACAGGTGCGGCTCAGCAGCGCGGCGTCGAAGGGGGTCATGGCGTGACCGCCGCGACCGCTTCGGCGAACCGCCCGCCTGCCAGGCGCGCGACGCGGCGGGCGTCCATCATCGTGTCCACATCGGACAGACGCCGTAGGTCGGTGGGGACGAGACCGGCTTCGCTGAGGGCAATACGGGTGCGTTGTCCGGTGTCGGGGCGGGACATCGGCACCCCGGTGAGCACCTTCGCGTCAGCGGCGTCGGTCACGCCGAGCGCCCACCACCCGCCGTCCTCGGCAGGGCCGAGCACGGTGCCGTGTTCGTCGAGCGCCGCGGCGGCCTCGGCGAGGAGGTCCGGCGTGACCTGCGGGGTGTCCATGCCGATCTGCAGCACCGGGAGGCCATCCGGGCTCGCGTCCTGGTGCGCGTTGGCGAGCCGCTCGCCGAAGGTTTCGCCGCGCTGTTCGACCACGGTCAGCGGCCACAGCGCGTGCACCAGCTCGGCGCCGCGGGCGGCGCGCCGGAAGTCGCCGGTGGCCGCGACGACGGGCACGGCGCCCGGTGTCGCGACGACGGCGTCGAGCGTGTCGAGCAGCGCGGCGGCCGCGATGTCGGCGGCCTGCGCGGGGGTGGCCGGCGGGCAAAGGCGTGTCTTCGCGAACCCGGGCACCGGCGCCTTGGCGACGACGAGCAGGCAGAAGGTCATCGGCGCAGCACCTTCGCCATGTCGCGAACGGCACGCGCGGTGCCGCGGAGCGAACCGGAGACCTTCGACTTCGTGCCGGCGGCGCGCGGCCGGTACGCGACGTCGAACTCCTCGATCGCCAAGCCCGCGCGCCCGGCCTTCACGAGGAGTTCCAGCGGGTAGCCGAAGGCGCGGTCGGTGACGTCGAGGTCCAGCAGCGCCTGCCGTCGTGCCGCGCGGATCGGTGCGATGTCGTGCACGGGCACGCCTCGTCGGCGCAGGAGCCGGGCGAGGATGTGGTTGCCCAGCCGGGCGTGCCACGGCCACACGTCTCGTGCGATGGGCATTCGACGACCCACGGCCAGGTCGGCGCCGCGTGCGACGGCTCCGGCCAGGCGCGGCAGGTCCGCGGGGTCGAGGGAGCCGTCGGCGTCGAGGAAGCAGACGATGTCGGTGGTGGCGTGTTCGAGGCCGGTGTGCACGGCGGCGCCGTAGCCGCGGCGGGGTTCGTGCACCACCTTGGCGCCCAGCGCGGCGGCGATCTCCGGTGAGCCGTCGACGGAGCCGTTGTCGACCACGATCGGCCGGAACCCGGGTGGCAGCGCACGGAGCAGGCGGGGCAGGGCCGCCGCCTCGTCGAGGCACGGCAGGACGGTGTCCGCGTTCATGGGCATCGACGTTAAGTCCGGGGTGGACAGAGCGGAACCGTTGCGGCGCTTACCGAAATCTGACGTGCTCGGGTTCTTACCGTTGTCTTACGGTGGCTGTCGGTGGTGCGGGGTAGCGTGCAGGATGTGGTGGTGACCGAGTCTGGCCGCGTGCTCGTCGTGGACGACGACGAGACGGTGCGCGACGTCGTGCGGCGGTACCTGGAGGCGAGCGGCTGCACGGTCGAGGTCGCCGGGGACGGGGCGGCGGCGCTGCGGGCGTTCGCCGAGCGGCCGGCGGATCTGGTGGTGCTGGACGTGATGATGCCGGGCCTCAGCGGTCTGGAGGTGTGCCGCCGGTTGCGGCGGTCGAGCCAGGTGCCGGTGGTGCTGCTGACCGCGCTCGGTGAGGAGGAGGACCGGATCGCGGGGCTGCGGCTCGGTGCGGACGACTACGTGACTAAGCCGTTCAGCCCGCGCGAGCTGACGTTGCGGGTCGGTTCGGTGTTGCGGCGGGCGCGGATGCCGAGCGTGGAGCCGGTCGCCGCGGAGGTGTCGGACGGCGATCTGCGCCTCCAGCCAGGCGCCCGCCTGGCGACGCTCCGGGGGGTCGAGGTGCCCCTCACGTCGCGGGAGTTCGACCTGCTGGCGTTCTTCCTGGCGCACCCGGGTGTCGCGTACTCGCGGGCCGACCTGCTGGAAAAGGTGTGGGGCTGGGACTTCGGCGACCAGTCCACGGTGACGGTCCACGTCCGCCGCCTAAGGGAAAAGATCGAGCGCGACCCAGCGAAGCCAACCCGCATCGCGACCGTCTGGGGCGTCGGGTACCGCTACGACCCGGTGGGGACGTGAGGGGTTCGCGGGGGTCTGGGGCGTGCGGCCGCCGCTTGCGGAGGCTGGGTGCCGGGGGTGGCTGCCGGGGCCGGCACCCAACCTCCGGGCCCCGGTTCATCCCTGGCGCCGATCGTCCCTCGGCGGCGTGCTGTCGGGGTTCATCCCGGCGCCGACGGCGCTCGGCGGTGCGCCCCTGGTTCATCCCGGTGCCGAAGGCCCGCGGCGGCGCGCCTTGGGTTCATCTTCGGCCCGACCGCCCTCGATGGCGCGCCTTGGGTTCATCTCCGACCCGACCGCCCTCGATGGCGCGCCCTGGGTTCATCTTCGACACCGATGGCCCGCGGTGGTGGGCCCCTGCTTCATCCGGTGCCGATGGCTCTCGGCGGTGCACTGGTTTACCTTCGCCGCCGACTGCCCTCGGTGGTGCGCCCTGGGTTCCTCTCCGGCACCGATGGCCCGCGGTGGTGGGCCCCTGAGTTCATCCCGGTGCCGATGGCTCTCGGCGGTGCGCCCCGGTTCACCTTCGCCACCGACTGCCCTCGGCGGCGTGCTGCGGAGGGGCTGCCTGCCGCGTTTGTCGCCGGGGCGTGCCCCTCGGCTTGCCCCCGTGCCGGGCCTCGGCCAAGGCTTGTTTCCGCGCCAGCGAACCTCCGCCGTCCGCGGCCCGCGATGCCGGTCAGCTTCCGCGCCCGGTTCCACGACCACGTCCCTCAACCGTCCGCCGTCCCCGGTGCCTGCCGCCAGCTTCCCGCCCCGGCAGCCCGGCCCCCGGTCCCCGATCGGCGCAAGATGAGCCTCGCGGGAGGAGAGCGCGATGATCGAATCCGGTGAGTCGTTCGGCCAGATGCTCGCGCACGTCTGGCACATCCTGCCGCTGGCCGTGGCGTTCACGCTGCCGGTCGCGCTCGTGGGAGGCCTCGTCCTCTACTGGCTCCGGCGCGGGTCCCTCACCACGACCCTCACCGTCCTTGTCCTGATCCCCGTCCTCGCCACACTCACGGGTGTACTCGCCATCAGCGGGTTCATGTTCACCCCGGCGCTGATGACCATGCTGCTCGTCTGCCTGCTCGTCGCGCTCGTCACCGTGCCCGCGGCGGTCCTGCTCGGCCGGGTCATCGCGCGGCGCAGCGTGTGGGAGCGCGAAGCCCGCGAGCGCGAACGCGCCGGGGAGGCGGCCCGGCGCGATCTGGTGGCGTGGATCAGCCACGACCTGCGCAGTCCGCTCGCCGGCATCCGCGCGATGGCCGAGGCCCTCGCGGACGGCATCGTGTCGGAGAAGGACGAGGTCGCCGACTACGCGAGCCGCATCAACGGCGAGACCGCGCGGCTGTCGGCCATGGTCAACGACCTGTTCGAACTCTCCCGCATCACGGCGGGTGCGCTGCGCCTGACGATGTCGGCGGTGCCGCTGCAGGACGTGGTGAGCGACGCGCTCGCGGCCCAGACCGTGGTGGCGAACCAGAAGAAGGTGCGGGTCCTCGCGGACGCGGACGTCTGGCCCGTCGTCACGGGCAGCGATCCCGAACTGGCGCGCATAGTCCGCAACCTGGTGTCCAACGCGATCCGGCACACCCCGCCGGACGGCACGGTGGCGATCCGCGTCGGCGTCGAGGGCGAGGAGGCACTGCTTTCCGTCGACGACGGGTGCGGCGGCATCCCCGAGGACGAGCTGGACCGCGTCTTCGACGTCGCGTTCCGGGGGACGCAGGCCCGGACCCCTGACCGCTCGGGTAGCGCCGGCGGCGGGCTTGGCCTCGCGATCGCCAAGGGGCTCGTCGAGGCGCACCGCGGGCGCATCCACGTCCACAACCACGGCGACGGCTGCCGGTTCGAAGTCCGGCTGCCCCTCGCCGCTAGCTGACCGGCGCGCGGAGCGGATCGGTGGCGAAGGCCTCGATCCCCGCCTCGAACGGGACAACCGCGCGGAAACCGAGCAGTTTCGAGGCCCGACCCGGGTCGGCGACGATGTGCCGGACGTCGGCGGGCCGTGCGCCGCCCACGACGCGTGGGGCAGGACCTTCGCATGCTCGGGACAGCTCGCGGGCCAGGTCACCGACGGTGTGCGGAACGCCGGAGCACACGTTGACCGGGGTGAGTTCGCCCGGTGTGCCCGGAGCTTCGAGCGCGAGAAGGTTGGCGCGGGCGACGTCGTGGACGTGCACGAAGTCACGTCGCTGGTTGCCGTCTTCGAGGACCGTGGGGGCTTCACCGCGCGCCAGCGCTGAGCGGAACAGCGACGCGACTCCGGCGTACGGGGTGTTTTGCGGCATTCGGGGGCCGTACACGTTGTGGTACCTCAGTGCCCAGACGGTCGCGCCGGCCTGCCGCGCCCAGGCGGCCGCGAGGTGTTCCTGGGCGAGTTTCGTGGCCGCGTAGGTGCTCTGCGGGCGGAGTGGTGCGTCTTCGGGCACCAGGCGCGGTTGGAGGTCCCGGCCGCACTCCGGGCAGCGCGGTTCGAACCGCCCGGCGTCCACATCGGACTGACATCGGGGTGAGGGTGCGACGATGCCGTGTTCGGCGCACGCGTACCGGCCCTCGCCGTAGACGACCATCGAGGAGGCGAGCACCAGTTTCGTCACTCCGGCGGCGTGCATCTCGGCCAGGAGGACCGCGGTGGCGTAGTCGTTGTGGTAGGCGTACGCCGGCGCGTCCGAGGGGTCGAGCCCGTGCCCGACGACGGCCGCTTGGTGGCAGACGGCGTCCACTTCGGACAGAAGTCCGCGCAGGAGGGCCTGGTCGGAGACACTGCCTTGCACGAACCGGTGCTGGAGGTAGTCCGGCGGGGTCGCGGTGCCGTGGGCCTGCGGGAGGAGGTCGTCGAGGACCGTCACGGTGTGGCCTTCGGTGGCCAGCAGGTCGGCGACGTGGGATCCGATGAAGCCGGCACCGCCGGTGACGAGTACGTGCACCCTCGTCACGCTATGGGGTGGTGGTGGGTACGCGCAGTAGGTCGGACGTGGCCGTCAGAGTTCGGTAACAACGGGCTAACGTGTGCCCCATGGAACGCAGTGCACAGCGGCTTGGCCGCGCCCTCGTGGTGATCGTGGACGACCGCGCAGCGCATGGCGAGCATGACGACACCTCCGGCCCACTGGTCACGGAGTTGCTGGAGGAAGCCGGGTTCATCGTGGACGGCGTGGTCGTCGTGCACGCCGACACGGTCGCGATCCGCAATGCGCTCAACACCGCGGTGATCGGCGGGGTGGACCTCGTGATCACGGTCGGTGGCACCGGCGTGTCGCCGCGGGACGTCACCCCGGACGCGACCGCGGGCGTGCTCGACCGGCCGATCCCGGGGATCGGCGAGGCACTGCGCTCGTCGGGGCTCGCCGCGGGTGCGGTGGACGCCGGTATCTCGCGCGGGCTGGTCGGCGTCTCGGGCAGCACGTTGGTGGTCAACCTCGCCGGCTCGCGCGCCGCGGTGCGCGACGGCATGGCGACGCTGTCCGCGCTGGTGCCGTACGTCATCGACGAGCTGTCCGGCCTCGACGAGTCCTGACCGTGCCCGCCGACGACCGCGACGAGGACGCCCGGCGCCGCCGGAAGCGGCGTTCCCTGGACGCCGTCTTCGGCGAGGTGCTCCCGGAAACCACCACGGACGAACGCGACCCCGACCCCCGCGGCGACGACCGGGAGACGTGGTACCGGGAGAACCGGCCACCACACCACGACCGCTAGGCAGGGGCGACGGCTGCGGCCACGTGCGCGGGTACGCGGCCAGGCGTGCTGCGGGTATGGCTCGGGTGCTGCCGGCACGCCACCGCCGTCGGCTCGGGTTGGCGGCGGCTGGCAGCGGGCCGTGGGCCACGGCCGTCAGCCGGGGATGCCGATCGCGGCCGGGCTACCGATCGCGGCCGTCCGTCTGGGGTGGCGATAGCCGCCAGGGCAGGGGCGGCTGCTAACGGGCGGTCGCTCCGGCGGGCGTCCTCGGTTGCACCCTGGGTTGGGTGGCCCAGCACGCAGGGCTTGCCGCTTGGCCCGGCCAGCCCGGGTTAGTTGGCTGGCCGGGCGGCGCCCTGGCTTGCCGTCTGCCGGACCAGTGCCCTGGGTTTGCCGCCTGGTCGGGGCGGTGGTGGGTTGACTGGCCGAGCTGGCGCCCTGGGCTTGCCGCCTGGTCGGGCCAGCGCTCCGGCTTGCCGCCCGGCTGGGGCAGCGCCGGGTGTGCACCGTGGGTTGATTGGCCGGGCCAGCGCCGTGAAGACGCGCCCTGGTTGGCCCGGCTGGCCGGACCCACGCTCCGGGGATGCCCCCTGGTGGCTGGCCGCTGGCGCCCCGGGGTTGCACCCTTGGTTACCGGGCTTGCGCCGATGCGCGCTGTGCCTTGAGGCTTCGGCAGCGGCCTGCGCCCCCGGCTGTGCGCCGACGTTCGCACCGGTGCGCACCCCCGCGGACGAGCCGGTACTTACCGGCAGCCGGGTGAACGCGCCGGGAACTGACCTTGCAGCCCGGCGAGAGCGCCGGAGTTGACCGGCAGCCGCGGCGGACGGGCCGGTACTGACCGGCAGCCGGGCGGACGCGCCGGGAACTGACCTTGCAGCCCGGCGAACGCGCCGGAGCTGACCGGCAGCGGCGGCGGACGCGCCGGAACTGACCGGCAGCAGCCTGCCAACCCGCCGCGCTGGGGCGACCGTGACCACGCCGTACCGCCGCCCTGGCGGTAGCCGCTCCTGTGCGGGCACTGCCCGCGCTGATCAGGCCTTCGTCGTCTCCTTGTCGTTCTCGTTCTGGGGGCCGCGCTGCTCGCGCAGCAGGTCGCGGATCTCGATGAGCAGTTCGACGTCCGTGGGCTCCGCCGGGCCGGGTTCCTGGCCCCGCTTGCGGCGCTCCTGGATCTTCTTCACCGGCAGCACGATCACGAAGTACACGACCGCGGCGATCAGCGCGAAGTTGATCACGGCGTTGATGACGCCGCCGAAGTCGAGGAACGTGGAGTCGTTGTCGCCCAGGATGTTGAAGCCGAGGCCCTTCGCCGCGTCCGTGCCGCCGATCGTGTTGATCAGCGGTTTGATCAGGCCGTTCGTGAACGCCGTGACGATTGCGGTGAACGCGGTGCCCATCACCACCGCCACCGCGAGGTCGACGACGTTCCCCCGCATCAGGAAATCCTTGAAGCCCTTGAGCATGTGCACTCCTCCCTCGACGGACGCTGTTAGCGGAGGGTAACGGCAACCGGATTCCGGAGTGACGAAGCCGCCACTTGTGTCGCTGTGTCGGGCGGAACGGCGATCAGGACGAGCGGGCCCTTGTCCTCACCCGCGAGGAACCGGCTCGACCCGGCGGGCGGTGAGCGGACGTCGACCACCGTCGCCAGTGGCGCGAGCACCCGGCTCACACCCTCGTCAGCGGTCACGACGTCCACCCGGGTGCCAGGCGAGAGCAAACCGGCCACAGCGGCATCGGCCAGGCGGACGGGAACTGTGGACAACCCGGGGACAAGATTGGGGACAGCGCCGGGACTCGCGCGGGCTGATGCGGCTTCGGGTGAGGGCGGAGAGGCGCCGGGGGAACGCACCGCGAACACCGCGGCGAGCACGAGGAGACCGACCGCGACCAGGCGGCGGAATCGCGAAAAACGCCTGCTGCGCAAGGAAGAACGCAGCCTGATCCAGATCTCCCACAGGCGGATACGCATCGCGGGCACACTCCCTTTCGCCAGTGCGACGGCGGTGGTTCCGCTGTCGTCACTTCGACGTTAGGGGTGTGCCCGCGCGAGGGAAAGGAGCTGATCAAGCACCTGTGGATAACCGGGTGCCCGTGGACAACTCGGCCGTCAGGAAGCGGCGGCGGCTGCCGTGGAGGAGCTGCTCGACGAGGACGACGAGGACGCCGACGACGAAGACGACGAGTCCGACTTGCTGCTCGACCCGTTGGACGACGAACCGTTGCTCGACGCCGAGGACGAGGACTTGCTCGAACCCGACGACGACTTGGAGTCGGAACGCGAGTCGGTGCGGTAGAACCCGCTGCCCTTGAAGATCACGCCGACGGCGCCGTAGAGCTTGCGCAGCGGGCCGGTGCACTTCGGGCACTCGGTCAGGCTGGCGTCGGAGAACGACTGCACGGCCTCGAACTGGTGGCCGCACTCCTTGCAGGCGTACTGGTAGGTGGGCACTGGTGCTCCTTCGCGCATTGGCACTCGATCCGCGAGAGTGCTAACGCTAGACGATACTGGGCCATTCCCCCGCAGGTCAAACGGGGTTTCCGGGGTCACGCCCAGGCCGCGTCCCGATCCTCGCGGTGATCGAACCCGCCGGTAGCCGTGGCCTGCTCGTTCGTCCCACTCTGGAGCAACGACCGGGCGGAGTTCCAGAATGTCGGCCCCTGGTGAGACCTTGGTCACCGGCCGGTCAGTGGAACGAACCCCCGCCCAGGGGTGAGCACCGCGGTCATCCGCACGTCGTGGGGTTCGGCGGGCAGCCGCTCGACGAACTCGTCGTCCCGCACGACGGCGACCAGCGTCGCGTCGGCGGCCGCGTGGCCCAGCGAGCGGTCGTAGTACCCCGCGCCGCGGCCGAGGCGCACGCCCGCGCGGTCGACGGCCAGTGCGGGGATCAACACGAGTCCTGCTTCCCGGACCGCGCCCGGCCCGAGGCGGGGGCCCGCCGGCTCGAGCACGCCCGGCAAGCGGCCAGGTGAAAGCGTTTGCGGCCCGGTGTACTCCGCCCAGTCCAGCGCTCCGGGCTCCGGCGGGATCACCGGGAGCAGCACCCGGGCGCCGGCTTGCCGCGCGACGTCGAGCCACGCGATCGAACCGGGTTCGGTGCCGAACGGCACGTAACAGCAGACGGTCGCGGGCAGGTCCAGCGCGCCGACCGCTTCAGCCAGTGCCCTGGCTTCGGAGACCCGCGTGGCGACGGGGAGGGCTGTCCGTGCCGCGGTCAACCGGGCCCGCCAGTAGCCCTTGTCCAGCTCGTCGTGCCGCCCGTCTCGCATAGTCGCAGGTTAGGCTCTAGCTCCATGACGGGCGCCTTCGACAACCATTCCTTCCGCACCGCGATCGTCCCCGCCGCGGGGCTGGGGACACGCTTCCTGCCTGCGACGAAAGCAGTTCCGAAAGAGCTGCTGCCGGTCGTGGACACCCCGGGCATCGAGATCGTCGCGGCGGAGGCGGCACAGGCGGGCGCGAAGCGGCTTGTGATCGTGACCTCACCGGGCAAGGAGTCGGTGGTCAACTACTTCCGCTCGGCGCCGGAGCTCGAGGAGAACCTGGAGCGCAAGGGCAAGACCGAGCTGCTGGAGAAGGTCCGCCGCGGCCCGGGGCTGCTGGACGTCGAGGTCGCCATCCAGAAGGAGGCGCTGGGGCTGGGGCACGCGGTCGCGCAGGCCGAGCCGAACCTGACCGACGAGGACACCGCCGTCGCGGTCCTCCTGCCGGACGACCTCGTGCTGCCGGCCGGGGTGCTCGAGCGGATGGCCGAGGTCCGCGTGAAGCACGGCGGCAGCGTGCTGTGCGCCTTCGACATCCCGAAGGAGCAGATCTCACCCTATGGCGTGTTCGACGTCACCGATACGGACGAAGAAGACGTCAAACGAGTGCACGGGATGGTCGAGAAGCCGAAGCCCGAAGAGGCTCCCTCGACCTTCGCCGCCGCGGGCCGTTACCTGCTCGACCGGGCGATCTTCGACGCGCTGCGCCGCATCAAGCCAGGCGCGGGTGGTGAACTCCAGCTCACCGACGCGGTGGCACTGCTGATCGAAGAGGGACATCCGGTGCATATCGTGGTGCACCGGGGTGGCAGGCACGACCTGGGCAACCCCGGCGGGTTCCTGCGGGCGGCGGTCGATTTCGCACTCGACCACCCCGACTACGGCCCGTCGCTGCGCACCTGGCTCGCCGAGCGAATCGAGAACAAAGGCTGATGACCCCGTCCACCCCGGAGCCTGCAGAGGCCGCTGAGCAGGAGTTCCGTCCCGTCGACGAACAGCTGGCGCTGGTACTGGATTCGGCCGTGCGGCCGCGGCCGGTCCGGGTCGCCATCTCCGAGGCGCAGGGCCTGCTCTGCGCCGAGGAGGTCGTCGCGGAGCACGCCCTGCCCGGCTTCGACCAGGCCGCGGTGGACGGGTACGCCGTGCGCAGCGTGGACGTGCGCGCGGCGGGCGACGAGCCCGTGCAGCTGCCGGTGGTGGGCGAGATCCCGGCGGGTTCGCGGCAGCCGCGGCGCCTGAACCCCGGCCAGGCGGTGCGGGTCGTGACCGGCGCGCCGCTGCCGACGCTGGCCGACGCCGTGGTGCCGACGGCGTTCACCGACGGACATCCCGCGAACGTGACCGTGCACCGGTCCGTGCCCTCGGCCGGTTACGTGCGGCGGACCGGCGAGGACGTGCAGATCGGGGACGTCGCCGTGCGCCAAGGTGACACCATCGGGTCGGCCCAGGTCGGGCTGCTCGCCGCGGTCGGCCGGTCGAAGGTGCTGGTCTACCCGCGTCCTCGCGTGTCGATCGTGTCCGTGGGCGACGAGCTGGTCGACATCGACCGGACGCCCTCGGTCGGGCAGGTCTACGACGTCAACTCCTACGCGCTGGCCGCTGCCGCGCGGGACGCCGGTGCGGAGGTGAGCCGCGTCGGCATCGTGCCGAGCGAGCCGAAGCGGCTGCGTGAGGTCGTGGAGGGCAGGCTGCTGATGTCCGAGGTCGTCGTGGTCGCCGGCGGGGCCGGGGGCACGACGGGCGACGAGGTGCACGCGGCCCTGTCCGACCTCGGGCACATCGACATGACGCGCGTCGCGATGCACCCCGGCTCGGCGCAGGGGTTCGGCCGTCTCGGGCCGGACTCCGTGCCCACCTTCTTGCTGCCTGCCAACCCGATGAGCGCGCTGGTGGTGTTCGAGGTGCTCATCCGGCCGCTGATCAGGGCGGCCCGCGGCACGCGCAACCCGCACCGGCGGATCGTCAGCGCCCGGCTGCTGTCGCCGATCACGTCGACCAAGGGGCGCAAGGGTTTCCTGCGTGGTCAGCTGCTGCGCGACGAGAGCACGGGCGAGTACCTCGTGCAGCCGCTCGGGACGTCGGGTGCGCACCTGCTGGCGTCGCTGGCCGAGGCGAACTGCCTGGTGAACGTGGACGAGGACCTCACGGAGGTGCCCGCGGGCGAGCAGGTACGGGTGACCTTCCTCGCACAACGGGTGTGACGGTTAAATACGCCGGTGCAGGCAGCGACCTACGACATCGAAGCGCGACACCCCGGCTGGCCCGCCCGGCTCGGTCCGCTGCGCGTCCGCGCCGGTGTCGTCGCCCTGCGGCCCATCCGGCTGCGGGACGCGGGGGACTGGTCGCGGATCCGGTTGCGGGACCAGGAGCACCTGGAGCGGTGGGAGCCGACGGCGCCGGGTCCGTGGGCGGACCGCAACGGTTTCTGGTCGTGGCCGCCGCAGTGGATGGCGCTGCGGGGGCTCGCTCGCCGTGGTCAGTGCCTGCCGTTCGTCATCACAGTGGACGACCAGTTCGCCGGTCAGATCACTGTCGGTAACGTGATCCGCGCCTCACTCCGTTCGGCGTGGGTCGGTTACTGGGTGTCCTCGACGGTCGTCGCGGGCGGGGTCGCGACGGCGGCTGTCGCACTGCTGGTGGACCACGCGCTGACCTCCGGCGGGTTGCACCGGATCGAGGCCACCGTCCGCCCCGAGAACGAGCCGAGCGTCCGCGTCCTCACCAAGGCCGGATTCCGCCAGGAGGGCCTCTTCCAGCGCTATCTCGATGTCGCGGGCGCGTGGCGGGACCACCTGTGCTTCGCGATCACGGCCGAGGAGACGGGCGCCGGTCTCGTCAGCAGGCTCGTGCGGGAAGGCCGCGCCGAGCGCGTGTGAGATCTGCGTTACCACATCGGGTCAGTTTCACCTGATCCGGTGGCCCCATTTCTGTTTTCGAGCGGCGTGGCTCCCGGCGATCTGTTACTCCTGTGACTAGCGTGACGGTATGTAGCAGAAGTCGGGGGAGGTGACAGAGGGAGATGCCCAGCTCGCTGATCATCGTCGCACTGGCGGCCGCGTGGCTCGTCGTGCTCGTGCCCATGGTCGCGCGGAAGCGCCAGGCCGTCGTGCGGACCACGGACTCCGCGCTCGCCGCCCGCGTCGTGCGGAGCGGAGTAGGCACCGACGAGGGGGAGGAGCCCGTCATGTCCGAGCCCGTTCAGCAGGTCATCGACCCCGAACCCGAGGAGTTCGCCGAGCCGGAGCGCCCGTGCAGCCACGAGGAGTCCTCGCGGCGGAGTTTCGACGCCGATGACGACTTCGACGACGAGGCCGACTACCGGTCGGAGCGCGGCGTCGAGGCCGAGGGGGAACGCCGGTACCGGCCTGGGCGCGGGGGCTTCGACCCGGAGGCGGCGGAGATCGCGGCGCGGGCCAAGTACGCGTTCCGGCAGCGGGTCGTGCTCGCCCTCATCCTGCTGGCGGTGGTGTCCGCCGGTGTGGCCGGTTTCCTGTCGAGCCTGCTGTGGTGGGGGCACGGCGCGATCGACCTGGTGCTGGTGGGGTACCTCGTGTACTTGCGGCGGCAGGTGCGCATCGAGAACGAGATCCGGCAGCGGCGGCTCGCGCGCCTGCACCACGCACGCACCCGTCGCCCGGCGCAGCCGCGCCGCGTGATGCGCGACGAGTACGAGGTGCCCGAGGAGCCGCGTCGCGAGCTGGTCGGCATCGAGCGCCGCCCGTCGCCCGCTTCGCGGCTGCGCGGGCAAGCGGTGGTCGTCGACGTCGAGGACGAGGATCCCGCGTTCCACGAGCTGGACGACCCCGGCGCCCTCCCGTTCCGCCGGGCGGTCGGCGAGTAGGACCCCCCTCGCCGACCCCCTGCGGCGGGGTTGCTATGCTCTGCGAGCAAGTTCAAGGGGCTGTAGCGCAGTTGGTAGCGCGTCTCGTTCGCATCGAGAAGGTCAGGGGTTCGATTCCCCTCAGCTCCACAGCAGGTCAAAGGCCCTCCCCGGGTGATCGGGGAGGGCCTTTGCGTGTCCGTACGGCAGCGCCATCCTGTTTCCCCACTCGGCGAACGGCGACACGCCAACCGGTTCGCAGTACGTCGAGCAGGTGCGGACCTGGTTCGACAGCATGTGGTCGAGCATCGGCAAGGACTTCCGGCGATAACCCGTTCGCGGTGCTGAAGTACGCCGCCTCCCTCAGCGAAGATGACGTCCGCTACGTCGAGGCCGCGTTCACCGCACACGAGGTCGAGGCCATGACCACCGCTGAAACGACCGAGGGTGCGCACGAACTCATCCAGGCGTGGCACGCTTCCGGCCGGCCGCTCGCGATCGTGAGCAACAACAGCGCCGCCGCGATCAGCACATACCTCGACTTTCACGGCATCCGCCCGCTCGTCGACGTGGTGTCCACACGCGAGAGTGCAGATGTCGGACTCCTCAAGCCGCGTCCCTACCTAACCCGTGCCCTCGCCTGACCTGCCGCTGCTCACTGATTGGCTCCGCGGCCGCCTCAGCAACGACAAGCTGACCGAGCTACCAGCAGGCGAGCAGGTAGCCCCAAAGGCCGAACGCGTCCGCGCTCTCGCACTCCTCGACGACCTCGCAGCCGACCTGCGCCCCGGCGTCTGCCACGGCGACGCCTCACCCTGGAACGCGCGGGCGCGGCGTGGTGCCGGTGTCTGGCGGCGCAGTCGACGGCAGCGCTAAGCAGCAGCGAGAACAATCATCGATCAAGCGCGCTTCCCGAGCCCTGGTAACCCGCCGGACACTGCTCGGACGCTGATTCGGGGCTCATGCTTGGACTCAGAACGGCGGGTGCGCTTCGTGCGAGGTCTCGTAGCGATCCTCTCTCGTAGCCAGCGTTTGCCTGCCGACTGGGTTCGCAACGCAGCGAGCGCTGCCTCCAGTCTTTTCAGGTAAGCCGTTCTCTCGGTATCGGCGAGATCAGCGTCGTTGATGTCGGTTGCCAGCTGGTCTACTTGCCTCCGGGCCGATGCGCGAGCCGCATCCCGCTTAGCCTGCATAGCCTCGCCGGAGGGAGCACGTACCGTCCAAGCCTGGAGGTAAAGCTCGACGTGCTTCTCGACGCGCCGAACCTCTCGCTCGTGACGAGTTATGCGGTTGGAGCGTCTGGCATTCATATCTGAGATGTCGCGCTCGCGGCGGTCGGTCGTTACTGGCAGCCGCGAAGGTGCAGGCAAAGCCCGCGACCAGCAGCGCCACGGCTGGACTGCCGCGGGGTTCCATTCCCCTCAGCTCCACAAACCACGTTCGACACACGGCTCCGAGTTGAGTCGTCTTCTTCACGGACCACCCACTCCACCTGCCCCGTCGGGGCGTGGGGACGCCTGGACCCCCAACCCCGGTCACCGCGGCCGGGTGCAGCGGTCCTTCCAGGGGCGGCCCGTCAGGGCTGGCGGGTCGGCGGTTTGTGCGTGGAATGCGTTTTCTGCTCTTGTCCGGTCGTGGCGGTCCAGCTGGCTAGCAGCTTCAGGGCGTCCTCGGCGGCGGTTTCGGGGGGTGCGCTGTAGACGACCACGCTCAGGCCGCTGTCGTCGGGCAGGGTCATGGTTTCCTGGTCGAGTTCCAGGTCGCCGACGAGCGGGTGGTTGAGGCGTTTGGTGCTCTCGCGGAAGACATGCACGTCCTGAGACCCCCACAGCACACGAAAGGTGTCGCTGCGGGTGGATAGTTCCCCGATCAGGTTCGATAGTTCCCGGTCGTAGGGGCTCCTTCCCGCCTCGACGCGTAGCGCGCCCACGGCGAAGCGGGCCATGCGCTCCCAGTCGGTGTAGAACCGCCTGGCCGCTGGATTGAGAAACGCGAACCGGGCGACGTTCGCCCCGCAGGTCGGGTCGGCGTACATCTCCGAGTACAGAGCCCGGCCCAGTGGGTTGGCGGCCAGCGTGTCGAGGCGGTTGTTCATCACGTAAGCCGGCATCCCCGGCATACCGTCGACGATCCGCGCCACGCTCGGCCTCACCGTCGGACGGGCCTCCCGCTGCCGTGCCCGTGCCCGCGGCGTCGGCCCGGCAGCGCGGGCGAGGTCGTACAGGTACATGCGCTCGGTGTCATCCAGCCGCAAGGCGCGGGCAAGGGCGTCCAGCACACTGTCGGAGACCCCCTGGAGGTTTCCGCGCTCCAGGCGCGTGTAGTACTCGACGCTCACCCCGGCGAGCGCGGCGACCTCTCCCCGGCGCAGTCCGGGCACCCGCCGCTGACCATACGTCGGCAGACCCACCTGCTCCGGGGTGATCTTGTCGCGCCGGGAGCGGAGGAAAGCGCTGACTGCGTCCCGGTTGTCCATGACGACAGAGTAAATAGGCCACGCGCGCGGTGGGGGACTCTGCCAGTACCCCTCACAGCAGGAACTCCCCCGTCACGACCACCTGCCGTTGCATGGTGCGTGCCCCAGTCCTCTGGGGCCTTTCCCCGTACCGGAACGAAACTGAAGGGCATGCAAGATGAGCAACCAGACGAAGACGCTGACGGAGAGCCCCGCGCAGGTCGTGCGCGAGCTGTACGACGCGCTGAGCAAGGGCGACGTGCCGGGTGTCCTGGCCAAGCTCGCCCCCGAGGTGATCGTCGACGAGCCGGCCCAGCTCCCCTACGGCGGCGTGCACCGGGGCAGCGAGGTGTTCGTGCAGTCGATCCTCGGCGCGATGATGGGGTACGCCAACGTCGTGATCACCAGTGCCGAGGTGTTCGAAGGCCCGACAGGCGTCGTCGGAACGCTCACCGGAACGCTCACGGCCCATTCCACCGGTGAGCAGTTCCCGCTGACCATGGTCGAGATCCACCAGGTCGAGGACGGCCTGGTGCGCAAGATCGACGTCTACACCAAGAACCCCCACGAACTCGCGGCGTTCTACACGCGCGCCGAGGCTGGCACCCGCTGACGGCACCTCGTCAAGATCTCGGCCGAGTTGCCGCACCGCAGCGCGAGCAACTCGGCCGGCCCATCCCCAGCCGCGCGGAACGGCGCCCGATCCGCGCGGCTGGTCGTGGAGGCCCCCTCGTGCGTCATCTCACTCACCACCGCGCCTGCAGGTCTCCGATCAACAGCAGCGGCCAACGCGCAGACCGCAGCACGTCCCGGGACGCACCGGTAAGAGCCGCATACCGTGTGCCGAGCAGCAGCCCGAGGATCGAAAGATCAAGGTGAGGCCGACGACCACGCCCTTGATCACGGTGACTGCGCGAACCACAGCGTCCGAACCTGATCGAGTCGGCATAGCACCACGCGTGGTCATTCGGCGCCATCTGCTTCGACGCGCGGGCCCCTGTAAGGGGTTCGGGTGGGGATGCCGCGTTTGCGGAGCGACTCGGGAGGGCTTTTTGCTTCAGGGCTGCTCGACCGACTACGCGGGATCGCGGTAGCGGTGCAGCATGTGGTTGAACCTCCGCAACTTGTCGACAGCGTCCCCCGGGATCGGGTCCGGGTGGAAGTGCATGACGTTGTTGCGGATGAGGCGGATCTCCTCCAGGCGTGCGATGAAGGTGGGCCGGTCCAGTGGCCATCCCAACTGTTCCCAGACTTCCCTGTTCTCCAGGATGTGCTGGTAGTCGCCGAACGAGAGCTGGTCGGCATTCTTGATCGTCCTGCTGCAGAAGCGCTGCAGGGTCTCCACGTCGAAGGCGCGGCCCAGAATCCAGCGGAGCGTCCGATCCAGCTCGCCCAACTGGAAGAACGGCGTGGCCATCTCACCGTAGCGCTGGGCTACGTCGGCCGTCGTCACGATGCCCTTGATGCTCTTGCTTTCGTCCAGTACGAACACGAATTCGCGCCGTTGCAGGGTGGGCAGGACCTCGAAGAGATCGCGATCGTAGGCGACCACCTCCACGTGGGGCTCGATCGCGTCACCGACGCCCGCGCTGGGCTTCTGGTGCATCGCCTGCGCGATCGATCGCCAAGTGACGGCACCGCGCAAGTTACGAGGGCCACTGAGGACGGCGAGCTGCGAGTAGTCGTTGAGAAGCATCTTGGTGATCGCTTCTTCAAGCGTGCTGTTGGGCGCCACGGAGGCGACGCCGGTGAGAGGAGAGAGGTTTCCCACCGTGAGCCGTACATCCAGGTCGGTGCCTCCCTCGTCGTCCTCGGCGACCGGGAGATCATCGAGGTCAGATCGCGCGGAAAGGGCAGCACTCTCCACTTCGTCGGGTGGTGTCGTCAGCGAAACCACGGTGTCGAGGGTCACCGCTCGGAAGCTCGGGGAGGTCATCAACCCGTGATTGGCCAGATCCGCTTCGATCTGACTGACTTGGTCGCCGCGCTCTGTCGCGCCCCAGAGGGCCAGGAGCTCGCGCACGGAGATCCGCTCTGGGGCATGCTCCTCGGCGCGGTTGCGCGCCTGCCGCAATCGTTCGTGGACCCGCCGCCGGATCGTGTCCTCGCTCGGCGGGTGCGCGGTGGCCGCGGCCCTGGAAATAGTCTGGTCGAGCAACTCCTGGCGCACCGCGTCCAACAGCCGATCCTGGTCGACCACCAGCCATGCACGCCACCCGTCGACCGCTCGCATGCCGGCCGCGACCATGGCAGCCCGCGAAGGTGACCGGAACTCCTCGCCGTCGGGCTCGAGCCGGATCCGGCCCCGGTCGGTCACGGTGGCGTCGTACGTCACCCCGATGCGGTTGCGCTTGAACCTGAGCTTCGTGCCACTGGTGATGAGCCCCGCATCGAGCAGATCGGAAACCGTCACGCGGCGGCCGCCGAGGAGGTACATCGACCGGCCGCCCGCCTCATTGCCGCGGTCCTCCGTCGTTTCGCCCGTCACCGGCGCTCACCACCTCCGGAGTCCGGCGAACTTGCGCCGGGCCGCGATCGCTTGTTTCAGCACCCTTTTTTCCAGTTCTGCCTGGCTGAGCCGCTCCACCCGCGTGAGCTGCAAATGACCCGCGACGGCGAGCAGACTCTCCCGGTCGAGATCCTGCGCGCGGAGGTACGCGGTGCCCTCTTCCTCGGTATCGAGTTGGCGCAGGTGTGAGGCAATGGCCGCTGCCTCCTCGTCGGTCTTCGCGGGTTCGGCGGACGTTCGCGAGACCCGGGTGCTCGCCATTTCGTTCCCGCGGACGTCCGCTCGGCCGGGGCCGCAACGGGCCAGCAGGTCGACGAGTTCGGCACGTTTCAAGGCGCTGTAGCCGGTCAGACCGAGAATCCTGGCCACCTCTCGCAGCTCTTTCACGCGTAACGCGCTCGCGTTCAAGTAGATCCGTCGTTGCTGCTCCGAAGCCAGCGACGACATTTCGTGGGCCACTTGGAGTGGACTGCCCGAAGGAGATGCGGCGAGAACGGGCGGCGCCGGAGCGGGGCCCGCGTGCACGTCTTCGCGAGGTGGCGAGCTGACCGGTACTGCTGATGCCTCCACGCGGACAACGCCCAGCTTCGCTGTACCTCTGGTCAGCGCTTCCAGTGTCGAGTCGTCCTGCTGTTCCAAGAATTCGTAGAGCCGGGCCTGGAGGACGACGAACTTCCTCAAGTCGTTCACCGGTGACCACCCGGCAGCAGGTCGAGCGCGCCCAGGACCTCGTCGGCCAACTGGTCGAATTCTTTGACGACCTCGTCTCTGCCAGTGGCTCGCAACATCGCGGGCACACCACTTTCCCCGGCATCACCGAAGTGTCGGGGGCTGTTTCGGATCTTGCTCTCCAGCACCGGTACCTGCGAATTCAGACGTACTTCCTCGATGTAGGTGTGCTGAGCAAGAGTCACTTGTTGTGAATAGATCTGCACCATCGTGAAGACCACGCCGAGGAACGCGGGATCGATCGGTCGGTGGCTGTCGGCCGTGCGCTTGTGATTGACGAAGTCGTTGAACTGCTGTACCAGCACCGCACAATTACCCACCAGGTAGTCCAAGCCGAGTGTGGACAGGTAGTCGGCCTTGGCTGGCACGAGGATTTGCTCACTGGCTACGATCGCGGTCTTCGTGACGAGGCCGAAATTCGGTGCGCAGTCGATGAGCACCAGGTCGTATTCACTGAAACGGTCGTCCTCGAGTGCGTGCCGCAGACAGCTGTGCAGGTCCAGAAACTTCCGCTTCGACCCGTCGAGGGTGGTGGCTCCGCCCAACCGGGCGGCGAGTTCGAGGTCTATGTCGATCAGGCCGAGGTGAGAGGAAATCAGGTCGAGGTGGCCGCCTGGATGGTCGATGGCTTCGTTGACCGGCTTCGGGGTAACGATGAGATCTGCCAGCGAGATCTCTCGTCCCGGCAGCTCGGCGTCGTACCACCGCTTGATGGTGCGTTCGTCCTTGAGATTCGCATGCCAGTCATCGATCGAGAAGAACGAGAAGGTCAGGTTGGTCTGCGGATCGAGGTCGATGAGCAGCACCCGCAA
This sequence comes from Amycolatopsis dongchuanensis, assembly GCF_039542405.1. Lineage (NCBI taxonomy): Bacteria > Bacillati > Actinomycetota > Actinomycetes > Pseudonocardiales > Pseudonocardiaceae > Amycolatopsis > Amycolatopsis dongchuanensis. The sequence goes on along the minus strand of NZ_BAABIB010000058.1, from coordinate 14,670 downwards.
GCCCCGGCTCGCGGCGACCGCGCCGAGATTCGCCGTGAGGGTGGTCTTCCCGACTCCGCCTTTGTAATTCATGACCGCCACGACCCGCATATGCTCTCCCCGGTGCCCTCGTGCCCGACGGTGACGACGAACCATGATCGAATTCGTCTAGCTGATCCGTTTCAAGACCTTGGCAGAGATCGTGCGTTGAAAGCAATAGGCGGGTATTTGGTTCGACGCAACGTGCGGCAGGTGGTCATCCGTCTGCAGTACTCGTGCGTCCAATCCGGTGGTAATGACGATTCGGTGATTACCGGCGATGATGAGTTGAATTGGCGGTTACTCACCACCCTCCTGTCCGGTTGGGAGGAGGTGGACGGATTTCGGGCACCGAGAACTCACGCGCCCACCGCGGCCGGAACCCGTTCTGCCGCGACCTTCCGCCGCGTGCGGCGGTGGCGGGTGTGCTGGAGCCACCACTCGGCCGCGAGCAGGTTCACCACCCAGCTCAGCCACGCGCCGACACCGACCGCCTGCGCGACTGCCGCCTCGTCGGCCGGGTGGACGATTGCCATGACCAGCATGCCCCACGGGCGGTTCAGGATGATCGAGAAGCACAGGGCGAAGCTGCGCACCATCCACTCGCGGTGTTCGGCGAAACGACGGCGCCTGGCCGTCCGCCAGCCTGCGATCGTCGTCGCCACCCAAAGGACTCCGAGCATCGTGTTCGCCGCCTGCTGGTTCGGACCCCAGTAAGTGACCGCGCTGAACGTCAGCACCGCGAGCCCGCCGGGGACGCACGCGAAGACGTACACCCGGCCGCTCCAGCGGTGCACCATCGGGGACCTGCCCCGCAGCCACGGCCACAGCTGCAGGCAACCGCTGAGCAACGCGAGCGAACCGAGGAAGATGTGTGTGACCAGCAGCGGGTAGTAGTACGGCACCCCGTCCGGCGGAACGGTGCGGGCGCGGGCCGGGTCGAGGCCGAGGTACGGCGGCAGCGAGTAGCCGAGGAACAGCACGACCACCACCATGAGCCCGACGAGCGGAAGGCGACGAAGCTTGGAAGTCATGCTCGGCACTCTTCGCGATCCCGGCACCGGGCGCGTTGGTGCCGGCCTCCCTTCTGGGGTGGGGAAAACCGCCGCTACCGCTTGACCAGGAACGGGTCCAGCAACCCCGGCACCGCGTCGTGGGCCAGGGTGACCGCTTCGTCGGCGGGCAGGTCCTCGCAGGTGTAGTGCTGGCGGCCCGCCGCGGTCGTCGCCGTGAGGGACAGCAGGCCGGAGCGGCGCTGGAAGAACGAACGGTGCATCACCCAGCCGATCACGCCGTCCGAGGACAGCACGTACCGGCGGCGCAGCAGGCTTCCGTGGCGGAACACCAGCGTGCTCCCCAGCAGCACGTGCCCGAGGTTGCGGTACCGGTCCTCCGCGAGCAGCGCGCCGATCGGGAACAACACGAGCGCTGCCTGCCACGGCCAGTTCGGCCACCGGGCGAAAGCGTGCAGTGCCAACAGGATTCCCGTGACCACGGCCGCGAAGGCGAACGCGCGCGTGTAGCGGCGGCGGTGTGCCCTCGGGCCGTGGCGCAGCAGCTCATGTGCCGCGGGCCCTGGATCGCCGGTCACTTCGCCCGCGACGCGCCGGGCTTCCGCGAGCGGCGCCGGTGGCAGCAGGATCGAACCGCCGTGCTCGGAACCGCGGCCGACGCGGAGGCCCGTCGTGATCGCGAGGCACCGGGCACCGCCGGCGGCCCGCAGCAGCAGCGGTTCGCTGATCTCCGCGCCCCGCACGCGCCGCAGCTCGATCGTCGTCGAGCGGGTGGTCAGCAAGCCGCGCGTCACGTGCAGCGTGCCTTCCGTGCGCACGAGGCGGAAATGCCAGAACGCCAGCACGTACGCGAGCGCCGACAACACGGCCACGAGCACCACCGCGAACACCGTGATCTCCAGGACCGCCACGGCGACCGGCACCGCCGTCACCTGCCCGATGACCGAGCGCAGCAACCCGAAGTCGTCCGGGTCGAGCCGGGTCTCGTTGAACAGGTTCACCAGCGAACCGACCACCACACCGATCGTCGCGATGCCCGACAACGTGAACGGCCCGAACCGCACCCACCGCGGCGAAAGCTCCGCCAGCACGACGCCCGTCGGCTCGACGTGCTTTTCCGTGCGGTGCAACAGTTCCTCACGCAGCCGGGCCGCCGCCGGCGTGGCGAGCGCGTCGAGGGTGACCCCTTCGTCGTGCCGGTCCGAACGGCCCGTGCCGATGACGACGCGGCTCAGCCCGAGCACGCGCTGCAGCGGGTGCGCGGTGAGGTCGACCGTGCGGATCCTGTCCCGTGGCACGGAAAGCTCGCGCCGGTTCAGCAGGCCGCGGCGCACTCGGACGTGCGTCGGCGTGATCTGGTACGTCGTGGTGAACCAGCGCAGCAGCCCGCCCGCGATGGCGACCCCGACGCCGACGAGGCTCCAGATGTGCCCCTGCCCCTCGCTGCCGATGAACAGCACACCGATCAGCACGGGCAGGAACCGGACGATCTCCTGGACCGGGTGCACCGCGAGCATCCTCGCGCTCAACCGGTGCCACGGCAGCGGTTCGGTCACGTCGCGTCCCCGACGGTCGCCTGCGTCCGCGTCGCCAGCTCGGCGGCGAGCCGCTGGGCGGTGTCGTGGTCGAGGCCGTGGATGTGCACCGGGCCGCGCGCGGACGCCGTGGTGACGGTGAGGTTCGCCAGCCCGAACAACCGCTCCAGCGGACCGCGTTCGGTGTCGACGGTCTGGATCCGCGAGACCGGAGCGATGCGCCGCTCCTGGTTGAACCAGCCGGACTGCGTGTACACCACCTGGTCCGTCGTCTCCCAGCGGTGCACCCGGTAGCGCCACTGCGGCATGACCACGAGGTGCGCGACGGCGAGCACGGCCGTCACGACCAGCACGACCACCGGTGCGGTCCCGCCGCCGAAGACGAGCCACAGCAGTTCGCTGACGAGCGGGAGGACCCAGCCCAGTGCCGCGCGGGTGGTCCAGAACAGCACCGCGCGGCGGCAGACCAGGTTCGCCGGCGGCCGGAGGTCCAGCACTGGTTCGGTCACGCCGCCCACTTTGCCAGCTACGCGGTGTGGGAGCGGTCCTGCACGCCGAGCCGGAGGTGCTCGATGTGGTAGACGGCCTCGTCGAGCAGCTGGGCGACGTGGTTGTCGTAGAGGCTGTAGACGATGCTGCGGCCGGTCCGCTGACCGGCGACGAGCCCGAGGTTGCGCAGCAGGCGCAGCTGGTGCGACACGGCGGACTGCTCCATGCCGACGGCTTCGGCCAGCTCGCCGACCGAGCACGGGCCTTGCCGCAGGCGGGTCAGCATGAGCAGGCGGCTCGGCGTGGCCAGAGCCTGCAGGGTGGCCGCGACGGTCGCGGCGCTCGCCGCGTCCAGCGTCGCCGCCGGTGCGTGCCTGCCTTCGACTCCGTGCCCCACCCGGCAATCCTAGCAAGAGAACACATGTAGACATCTTCATATGTTCCTGTACGGTGGAGGCATGCTTTCCGAGGTGCGGTGGGCCGTGGTGGCCACGGGATGTTTCTTGGCGGCGCTCGCCGTGGACTTCGCGGGCGGTCCGGCGTGGCCGCTCTACGTCGCCTGTTACGCCGCGGGCGGCTGGGCGCCACTGCTCGACGGGCTGCGGGCGCTGCGCGAGAAGACGCTCGACGTGGACCTGCTGATGATCGTCGCGGCGCTCGGCGCGGCCGCGATCGGTCAGGTCTTCGACGGCGGGCTGCTGATCGTCATCTTCGCGATTTCCGGTGCGCTGGAGGCGGTCGCGACGCGGCGCACGGCCAATTCGGTGCGGAACCTGATGGTGGGCGAGGAGCTGGCCGCGGGTGCGGAGCTGGCGGTCGGCGACGTCGTGCTGGTGCGGCCGGGCGAGCGGATCGCCGCGGACGGCGAGGTGGTCGACGGCGTGAGCGAGGTCGACCAGGCGTCGATCACCGGGGAACCGCTGCCGGTGCCCAAGGGGGTGGGCGACGAGGTGTTCGCCGGCACGCTGAACGGCACCGGCGCGCTGAGGGTGCGCGTGACGCGGACGGCGGAGGACACGGTCGTCGCGCGGATCATCGCGATGGTCGAGGAGGCGTCGGCGACCAAGGCGAAGACGCAGCTGTTCATCGAGAAGATCGAGCAGCGGTACTCAGTGTGCGTCGTGGCGGCGACGCTCGCGTTGTTCTTCGTGCCGCTGGCGTTCGGCGCCGCGTTGCAGCCGACGTTGTTGCGGGCCATGACTTTCATGATCGTCGCCTCGCCGTGCGCGGTGGTGCTGGCGACCATGCCGCCGCTGCTGTCGGCGATCGCGAACGCCGGGCGGCACGGGGTGCTCGTCAAGTCGGCCGTGGTCATGGAACGGCTCGCGACCGTCGGCCGGGTCGCGTTCGACAAGACCGGCACGCTCACCGAGGGCGCGCCGCGGGTCGTCGAGGCGGACGACGAGGTGCTGCGCCTGGCCGCGGCCGCCGAGTACGGCAGCGAGCACCCGTTGGGTCGCGCGATAGTTTCTGCCGCGCAAGAACGCGGCCTGGAAGTATCTTCCGCGCGAGAGTTTTCCGCGGTGCCGGGTGTCGGGGTGCGGGCCGTCGTGGACGGGCGGCGGGTCTTCGTCGGGCGTGGGTCGGCGGTTGATGGGGACGGCGAGGTCGGGCGCAGTGGGCGCGGGGTTGGGCGGGGCGACGGTGAGGTCGGGCCGCTTGGGCTGGGGCTGGCGGTGGACGACGGCGAGGTTGAGTCGGTTGGGAATGGACTGGGCGAGGGCGACGGCGAGGTCGGGCCAGTTGGGCGGTGCCCGACGGCCGACTCGGGGGACGTGGTCGGGCGCAGCGTGCGCGGCGTTAGCGGGGGCGACGGCGTGGCCGGGCCGGTCGGGAATGGGCTGGGCGAGGTCGGGCATGGGCCGCGCGGGGGTGACGGCGAGGTTGGGTCGATCGGGCGTGGGCCGGACGGAGGCGAGGTCGGCCGTGGGCGTGACGGCGAGGTTGGGCCGGTCGGGGATGGGCTGAGCGAGGTCGGGCGCAGCGGCCGTGGGGCGACAGCGAGCGCCGTCGAGGTCGGCCGGAGTGGGCCTGGGCCGGTCGTGTTCGTCGATGGCGTGGAGGTCGGGCGGATCGTGCTCAGTGATCGGTTGCGGGACGACGCACCGGCCGCCGTGGCGGCGCTCGCCGAGTTCGAACCCGTCCTGCTGACCGGCGACAGCGACGAGGCGGCACGCAAGATCGCCGCCGACGTGGGGATCGCGGACGTGCGCGCGGAACTCTTCCCGCAGGACAAGGTCACCGCCGTGCGCGAGCTGGGCGACCGGGTCCTCCTCGTCGGGGACGGGATCAACGACGCGCCCGCGCTCGCCGCCGCACACGTCGGGATCGCGGTGGGGCGGGTGGACCTCGCGCTGCAGACCGCCGACGCCGTCGTCGTCCGTGACGATCCTGCCGCCATTCCGTCGGTGATCAGGCTGGCCCGGCGGGCGCGGCGGCTCGTGCTCGCGAACCTGGCCATCGCGGCCACCTGCATCGTCGGGCTCGTGCTGTGGGACCTGCTCGGCGACCTGCCGCTACCACTGGGCGTCGCCGGGCACGAGGGCTCCACCGCGCTGGTCGCGCTCAACGGGTTGCGGTTGCTGCGGAAGTCGGCGTGGGGCTGACGGTCGTGGCGGGAACGCCGCCGTTCTGATCAACTGGACTGCATGACGGGACACATGACCCCGGAGGAGTTCCGGCGGTACGGCAGGCAGGTGGTCGACCGGATCGCCGACTACCTGACCGGCGTCGAGCAGTACCCGGTGCGGGCACAGGTGCGGCCGGGTGACGTGCGCACGCGGCTGCCCGCGTCCCCGCCCGAACGGGGCGAGCCCTACGAGCACCTCCTCGCCGACCTCGACACCGTGCTCATGCCGGGCATCACGCACTGGCAGCACCCGAGCTTCTTCGCCTACTTCCCGTCCAACGCCAGCGGTCCGAGCATCCTCGGCGACCTGCTGTCGGCCGGGCTCGGCGTCCAGGGCATGGTCTGGGCCACCAGTCCCGCCGCCACCGAACTCGAAACCCTCGTCGTCGACTGGCTCGCCGAACTCCTCGGGCTGCCGGAGCGCTTCCGCACCGACTCGGCGGGTGGCGGGGTCATCCAGGACTCCGCGTCGAGCGGGGCGCTCGCCGCGGTCGTCGCGGCGTTGCACCGGGCCAGCGGTGGCAAAGCGGGAACCGAGGGGCTCACCCGCCGCTACACGATGTACGTGTCCTCGCAGACGCATTCGTCGCTGGAGAAGGCCGGGCGCATCGCGGGATTGGGCGCGGACAACGTCCGCAGCGTCGCCGTGCACCCGGAGACGCTGGAGATGGACCCGGCGCACCTGCGGACGCTCATCGAGCAGGACGTCGCCGCCGGTGCCACGCCCGCGCTCGTCTGCGCGACCATCGGCACCACCTCCACCACCGCCGTCGACCCGGTCCGCGCGATCGGCGAGCTCTGCCGCGAACACGGGATCTGGCTGCACGTCGACGCCGCGTACGCCGGGGTTTCGGCGGTCTGCCCCGAAATGCGGTGGATCAACGACGGCGTCGCGGAATACGCGGATTCCTACGCCACCAACCCGCACAAGTGGCTGCTGACCAACTTCGACTGCGGGGTGCTGTGGGTCGCCGACCGCCGCCCGCTGGTCGACGCCCTGTCCATCCTGCCGGAGTTCCTCCGCAACAGCGCCACCGAATCCGGCGAGGTGATCGACTACCGGGACTGGCAGGTGCCGCTCGGCCGCCGGTTCCGCGCGCTCAAGCTGTGGTCCGTCATCCGCTGGTACGGTGCCGAGGGCCTGCGCGAGCACATCCGGACGGGAATCGCGCTGGCCCAACGGTTCGCGGCGCTCGTCGACGCCGACCCCGATTTCGAGCTGCGCCCGCACCACCCGTTCGGCCTCGTCTGCTTCCGTCCACTGAGGACAGACGCACTTGCGCTGATGGAGCACGTCAACGCCTCGGGACAGCTGTACCTGAGCCACACGAAGATCGGCGACGACGTGTGGCTGCGGATGGCGATCGGCGCGCCGACGACCACGGCCGAGCACGTCGACGCCGCGTGGGAGGCGCTGCGCGCAGCTCAGTCCAGGTAGGCGTTCAGCGTCAGCTCCAGCGTGCCGGGCAGGTCGCGCTCGGCGAGCCCGCCCCACAGCCACAGCTCCGCCAGGCCGTGCAGCGCGGCCCACAGCGACGCCGCGAGCATCCGCGGCTCGGCGTCGGTCCGCCAGCCCTCGGCCTGCGCCGCCTCCACGAGCTTGGTGAACCGGATGAACACGGTCTGGTCGAGCTCGGCGGTGTCGATCAGGTCGTGCCGGAACATCAGCTCGAACATCGCCGGGTTGCGCTTCGCGAACGTCAGGTACGCCCGGCAGGCGGCGCGCAACCGGTCCAGCGCCGACGCCTCCGGCAGGTTCACCTCGCCCAGCTCGGCGAACCCCTCGCTCGCCACGGCCGACAGCAGTTCGGCGCGGCCCGTGAAATGCCGCAGCGGCGCACCGTGGGAAACCCCGGCTTCCCGCGCGATGCGCCGCAACGTCACCGCCTCCACGCCTTCCTCGGCGAGGAGCGTGATCGCGCTGGAGATCAGGCGCCGCCGGGGAGCGCTGTCCACGGGTTCAGTTCGTCGGGCAGCACGGGCAGCAGCTCGGGCCGCTTGGGGGTGAACCCGTCGCCGGGCGAGCGGCCGATGAACCAGTTGCGCGTGCGGCTCACCGCGACCGGCAGCACCTCCTGCCACAACCACCGCGCGTGCGCGCGCAGCCCCGGCTGCAGCGGCTCGCCCGGCAGCGGCGCGAGCCACTCCGGATCACAAGGAACACCCAGCTGGGTGAGCAGGTGGGCGGCGAGGCGGCGGTGCCCGGGTTCGGACAGGTGCAGCCGGTCGGGCCCGAAGTACCGCAGGTCGTGCACGTCCTCGTCGGACAGGTCGACCAGCAGCGCGCCGTACCGGAGCGCCGCCGCGCGGACCGCGTCGTTGAGCGCCTCGATGCGGCCGCGCACCCGCAGCACCCCCGGCATGCGGCTGGAGACGTCCGGCAGGGTGAACACCGCGACGGTGGGCACGGCCCTGGTCAGGATGCGCACGGCCGCGTCCACGCGTTTCGCGACGACGGCGGGACGGAAACTCCTGGTCATCACGTCGTTGGCGCCACCGAACAGGGCCACGAGATCGGGCTGCAGGTCCAGCGCGGTGGGGATCTGCTCGACGATGATCTGGTCGAGCCGCCTGCCGCGGACGCCGAGGTTGGCGTACCGGAACTGGGGGCTGGCCGTGGCGAGTGTCGCCGCGACCAGGTCCGCCCAGCCCCGGTACTGCTGGCTGCCGGGGTACAGGTCGTGCAGCCCCTCCGTGCAGCTGTCGCCGAGGGCGACGAATCGTTCGTACTGCATTCAGGTCTCCGTCATGAGTTGTTCACCCAAGAAGACCTTGTGTACCAAAAGATGTAGACAGTGTCTACCGGACTATTTCCAGTCCACCTGCGGCGAGCGGTAGAAGTCGATGCCCTGCTGCTCCCAGCGCGGTGCCTGGTCGGCCAGGCGCTCGCGGTAGGTGTTCCAGTCGTGCGTCGACCGCGGTGACCAGCCGATCTCCGCGATGCCCGGCAGGCGTGGGAACGCCATGAACTCGATCGCGTCGCTGTTGGTCAGGGTTTCCGACCACAACGGCGCCTCGACGCCGGCGACCTGCTGCTCGCTCACGCCCTGCACGGCCGTCGCCGGGTCCCAGTTGTAGGCGTCCTGGACCTCGACGTAGCCGGCCCAGTGCAGGCCGAGCGGGCTGTCGGGGTTGTACTGCATGTCCAGGTACGCCTTGTTCGCCGGCGACATCAGGATCTTGTTGCCACGCGCGGCCGCGGCGGCCGTCGCGTCGTCCTGGCCGTCGGTGTCCCAGAACTGCGGGACGGTCGTGAGCGGCGGGTTCACCTTGGCGATCTCGTTCCAGCCCTGGGCGAACTTGCCGTACTTCGCGACGATCGGCAGCACGTTGCCCATGAACTTCTGGTAGTCCGCCTCGGTGGTCGCGTGCGCCTCGTCGCCGCCGATGTGCAGGTACTTGCCCGGCGTGATGGCGGCCAGTTCGCGGATCACGTCGTCGAGGAACTTGTACGTGATGTCCTTGTCGACGCAGAACGAGCTGAACCCGACGTCGATGCCGGTGTACAGGGGCGGTGCCACGCCGTCGCAGTTCAGCTCCGCGTACGACGCCAGCGCGGCGTTGGTGTGGCCGGGCATGTCGATCTCGGGGATGACCGTGATGTGCCGCGAAGCCGCGTACGCGACGATGTCCTTGTACTGGGCCTGCGTGTAGTAACCGCCGGGCCCGCCGCCGACCTCGGTGCTGCCGCCGTACGTCGCCAGGCGCGGCCAGCTCTTGATCTCGATGCGCCAGCCCTGGTCGTCGGCCAGGTGCAGGTGCAGGGTGTTGATCTTGTACTGGGAGATCTGGTCGATGTACAGCTTCACCTGGTCGGGGGTGAAGAAGTGGCGCGCGACGTCGAGCATCGCGCCGCGGTAGCCGAACCGCGGGTAGTCGGTGATGCTGCCGCCGGGCACGACCCACCGGCTGTGCTGCACGGTTTTCGCCTCGATCGTCGCGGGCAGCAGCTGGCGCAGGGTCTGCACGCCGGCGAACAGGCCGTCGGTGGTGTTGGCGCGGATGGTCACGCCGCGCTTGGTGACGTCGAGCTGGTAGCCCTGCGCGCCGACCTTCGCGGTCTTCGCGACGTCGAGTTCGATCTTCGGGGTCACCGCGAAGGGCACGACGGGCAACCGGTAACCGGTCGACGGCCGCAGCAGGCCGCCGAGGTAGTCGGCGACCTGCCGGGCGTCGCGGTCGGCGACGATGACCGTCGCCGGGGTGAGCCGGAAGTCGGCTCGGGGATCGGGTTTGGCCTGCACGGGGACGGGAATGACGTCGGCCAGCTGTTTGGTGCTCTGGTCCGCCGCCGTCGCGGGCTGGGCGAAGGCGGTGAGCGTCAGCAGGGCCGCGCCGAACAAACTTGCCAGGGACACGCGTCTACGCATCGGGCACTCCGGCTGTCGGGGAGTAGATCCCAAAGGTATAGACCACTTGTCCGTGGATGGCAATGGTGGCGGTGGGCCCGGTTCCCCCGGACGGCTCAGTTCCTTCGTACGGTGAGCAGCAGCGGGGTCGTGCTCCCTCGCCGGGCGGCGAGATCGGCGAGGAGCCCGGCGAACGCGTCCGGGGACCACTTCGCGTGGTCGAGCGAGATCAGGTGATCGGCGATCGGGGATCGCCCGCCGTCCAGTGTCACGCCGGCGGGCGTTCGTGCGGCCCGATCGCCGTCGTCGAACCAGGCAGCCGTGACCAGCGACGGCGAGCGCCGGATTTCCGGCCGCGATGCGGGGTCGAGGCAGTGGACGGGCAGGAGTACCCGCAGCGCGTCCAGTTCCAGTGCACCGACGCGGGCGACCGTGTCGGCGGCGCAGTTCAGGAACGGCTGCACCGGCAGGGCCGCCCGTCCGGGACGGGCCCGGCCGTGACCTGGAACCACGCGGCGAGCGGCGCCTCGGCGAGGGGTGCTCCCGGTGCGAGGCCGGGAAGCGCTTTCCCGTCACCGACCGTCACGGCCTCCGTTCAGCGGAGGACGGCGCGCAGGGCGTCGAGCACCGACGGGTCCTCGATGGTCGAGGGCACGGGCTCGTCGCGGCCCTCGGCGATGCCCCGCATCGTCTTGCGCAGGATCTTGCCCGACCGCGTCTTCGGCAGCGCGTCCACAATGGACACCTGACGGAAGGCGGCGACCGGCCCGATGTCGCGGCGGACGGCGGCGACGAGCTCCTCCCGCAGGACGTCCTCGTCGACCTCCACCCCCGCCTTGAGCACCACGAACCCGCGCGGCAGCTGACCCTTCAGCTCGTCACGCACGCCGATCACCGCGCACTCCGCCACCGCCGGGTGCGCCGCCAGCACCGCCTCCATCGAGCCCGTCGACAGCCTGTGCCCGGCCACGTTGATCACGTCGTCGGTGCGGCCCATGACGAACAGGTAGCCGTCCTCGTCGCGGTAGCCGGAGTCGCCGGTGAGGTAGAAGCCCTCGTACCGCGACAGGTACGCGTCGATGTAGCGCTGGTCGTCACCCCACAACGTCGGCAGCGTGCCGGGCGGCAGCGGGAGCTTGATCGCGATGGCGCCCTCGCGGCCGGCGGGCAGGTCCTCGCCGGACTGGTCGAGGATCCGCACGTCGTAACCCGGCATCGGCACGGTCGCCGAGCCCGGTTTGACCGGCATCGGCTCGAGCCCGCGCGGGTTGGCCGCGATCGCCCAGCCCGTCTCGGTCTGCCACCAGTGGTCGATCACCGGCACACCGAGCTTCTCGTGCGCCCAGTGCAGCGTCTCGGGATCGAGGCGTTCACCCGCCATGAACAGCGTCTTGAAGTCCGCGAGGTCGTACGCCTGCAGCTCGCGCGCGTCGGGGTCCACGCGCTTGATCGCCCGCAACGCCGTCGGGGCCGTGAAGAGCGCTTTCACGCGGTGCTCGGAGATGACGCGCCAGAACGCGCCCGCGTCCGGAGTGCCGACGGGTTTGCCCTCGTAGAGCACTGTTGTGGCCCCAACGAGCAGAGGTCCGTACACGATGTACGAGTGCCCGACGACCCAGCCGACGTCGGAGGCGGTCCACCAGATGTCGCCGGGCTGGATGTCGTACACCGCGCCCATCGACCAGGCGAGCGCGACGGCGTGACCGCCCGCGTCACGTACGACGCCCTTCGGCTTCCCCGTGGTCCCGGACGTGTACAGGATGTACAGCGGGTCCGTCGCGGCGACGGGCACCGGGTCCACGGGCGGGGCGTCCAGCTCGGTCCAGTCCACGTCACGCGGCCCGAGCTCGGCGCGGAGCGCGTCGCGCTGGAGGACGACGACCTTGTCCGGCTGGTGGTTCGTGGTCTCGAGCGCCGCGTCGATGATCGGCTTGTACTCGACCACGCGGCTCGGCTCGATCCCGCACGACGCGGCCACGATGACCTTCGGCTTGGCGTCCTCGATGCGCGCGGCCAGCTCTTTCGGGGCGAAGCCGCCGAAGACGACCGAGTGCACCGCGCCGAGCCTCGCGCACGCGAGCATCGCGATGACGGCCTCGGGGACCATCGGCATGTACACGATGACGCGGTCACCCTTCGCGACGCCGAGCGAACGGAGCGCACCGGCGAAGCGGGCAACCTCGTCCCGCAGCTGCGAGTACGTGTACGTCCGCTTCGAGGACGTGACCGGGGAGTCCCAGATCAGCGCCGCCTGCTCGCCGCGCCCGCGTTCGACGTGCCTGTCCAGTGCGTTGTACGCCGTGTTCAGCTCGCCGCCCGGGAACCAGCGGAACAACGGGGCGCGCGAGGAATCGAGCGCGCGCTCCGGCTCGCGGATCCAGTCGATCGCCTTGGCCGCGCCCAGCCAGTACCCTTCGGGGTCGGTCAGGCTGCGCTGGTACTCCTCGGCGTAGGTGCCCACGGGACAGACCTCCTCGTCGTCGAAGCCGCTGGTGCACAGCTCATCACCCGGAACCGGGATGCGGCAACCCGCCGGGCGGGCCGCGCGTCCAACGGGCTAATAGGGTGGGGCAGACGGAAACACCCGAGCAGGAGGGACCGGCGTGAACGCTTTCGCCAGCTGGTTGCTGTCCCTCGCGCACTCCCTGTTCAACCCGGGCTTCTGCCCCGGTGACTGGGTGTGGGCGACCAGCGCGGCCGGCGCGATCCTCGCGTTGTTCCCGATCGCGGCCGCGGTGATCGTCGCGCTGATGCGCAAGTTCACCGGGAACACCTACGACGCGGTGACCATCGGTGTGATCGCCGTCACCGGGCTGGTGCTGGTGTTCCTGCTGCCGTGGCTGCTGGCGAACGGGGCGTCCGCGACCTACCGGGCCGCGTTCGCGGGGCAGGGCTCGGGGCTGTCGGCCGCCGAGCTGTCCACCTTCGGGCGGGACTACTGCTCGTTCATCGGCAAGCAGAGCGAGTACCTCGGCGGCGGGCAGAACGTGTTCGAGACGCTGTTCTACCCGTCGGGCAACAAGCTCGCCTACGGCTACTACCTCGGCGCGCTGATCGGCCTGCCCGCGGCGTCGCTGTTCTTCGTGATCCTGCAGGCGCGCACGGCGATGCGGCGCGGGCAGAAGTGGCCGGGCCGGCTGCTGTGGGTGCCGTTCGTGCTGTTCGCGGTGTTCAGCTCGACGGTCGAGGCCAACACGGCGGTGCACCTGTGGCTGGGTTTCCTGCCCGTGACTGTGCTGGGCCTGATCCCGGTCGCGCTCGTGGGGCCGCCGCCGTGGTCGGTGATCAACCGGCCGAAGCAGGAGCGCCGCCCCGAGCCACCGCCCCCGCCGCAGCCCAGGCCGGAATCGAAGCCGGAGCCGCGGCCGACGCCGCCTCCGCAGCAGCAGCCGTACAAGCCGACGGCGATCGCCCCGGCGCCGCAGCTCGCGGCCACGCCGGGCCCGGTGCCGGTGCCGCCGGGCTCGACGTCGAACGGCAGTGACCGGTACCGCCGGATCAAGCGGCTGGGGCACGGCGGGTTCGGCACGGTGTGGCAGGCGGTGGACAACCAGCTGGGCCGCACGGTCGCGTTGAAGATCGCGCACGCGCCGGACCGGGACACCGAGGAGCGCATGCGGCGGGAGGCCCGTGCGCTGGCGATGGTGAACCACCCGAACTGCGTGCGCGTGTACGACCTGGTCGAGGAGCCGGACGGGCTCGCGCTCGTGATGGAGTACCTGGAGGGGCAGGCGCTGGCGACCGCGGTCGACGGCATGGGCCCGCTCGACGACATCGCGGCGGGCAGGCTGTGGGCGACGATGGCCGGTGCGCTGCAGGCGGCGCACGAGAAGGGTGTGCTGCACCGGGACATCAAGCCGTCCAACGTGATCCTGGACCCGAGCGGTATCCCGCACCTGATCGACTTCGGCATCGCCCGCAGCCGTGGCGATTCGACGATGACGGCGACGGGCATGATGATCGGCACGCCGGACTTCGTGGCCCCGGAACAGGCGGCGGGCGCGGAGGCCTCCCCGGCGTCCGACGCGTGGCAACTCGCGGCGACGGTCAGTTACGCGCTGTCGGGCTACCCGCCGCGCGGCACACGCGAAAGCCCGATGGCGGCGCTCATGGCAGCGGCCAGGGCGGAACCCGTGTCGCGGCTCCCGCAGCGCTCGGCGCACGCCCGCCTGCTGATCGCCTCACTCGACAACGAACCCCGCCGCCGCCCCACGCTCAACGTCGTCAGGCGCGAGGTGGAGGGCTGGCTGGCGAGGGTGGGGAAGAGCCCGGACGGCCCGGTGACCCGGATCGTGCCGAGGGCGCAGCAACAGCCCTCGGGGACAAGGGTCATGCCGCCGCGGGGCTGAAGGCCACAAGAGCAACCCGAGAGTTGGGTGATCATCCCGTCGCCTGATACCGGTGGATCACTTTGGGCCAGGGCCGCAACATGCGCCGGAACCGGCGGCCGAAAGACCAAAGCTTGCGGCCCTGGGTCAAAGTGATATGCACAAACCGCAGGCGACGGGATGATCACTCAACTCGACCACCTCGCCAAGGTGAGATCCCTTTGGGCCCCATCATCCTGGAGCCTGCCCGCCGGCCAATACCGCTAAGTTAGGCGGGGGTTGGGGTCTGACACGCGTGGCGGGGCTCCT
>NZ_BAABIB010000057.1:0-16125 GCF_039542405.1 Amycolatopsis dongchuanensis | reverse complement strand
ACCAGCCACTACCAGCGAAGACACAACCAACATCACGAAGTGCGGCTGGAGTACTAGGCCGAGCGGGCCCGACGAGCGACGGCCGCCGGCGGCGAGCGGCCGGGCGAGGGGCAGTGCGGCCGGCGGGCACGCGCCCGGGCTTGGGGGCAGGCCGAGGGCGGACGGCTGGCCCTGCCAACGGCGGAAGGCGAGGACGAGGCGACCGGGGGTGTTCCCTCAGTCCGCGCCTGCCGCCAGGTCAGGGGGATGGCGAGGGGCGTCGAACAGACGCCCCTCGCACTGCTGTCGGGAGCCAGCCAAAGCCACCACAGCAGCCGCGCCCGTGCATCAGGCGCCCACAACGCCCTGCCGAAGCACCACCAGCCCCCGACGCCGCGCCCAGTCCCAGCGCCGCCCCCCAGCCCAGCGCAACGCCCAGCCCCCAGCGCCGCGCCCAGCCGCCAGCTCCAGCCCAGCCCCCAGCACCGCGCCCAACCCCCGGCCTCACACCCGCCGGAGTACCGGTGCCAGATCACCCCGCTCCCCGACCGCCACGCCGTCCAGTGACAGCCACTCCGCCATCAGCCGCAGCTCCGCCATCAGCTCGCCCGCCACGTGGACCTCGTCCACGTCCGGCTCGGCGAAGGCGCCCTGCACCCGCAGCACCCCCGCCTCCCGGTCGGCCTTCAGGTCCACCCTCGCCACCAGCTCGCCGTCCAACAGGAACGGGAACACGTAGTACCCATAGACCCGCTTCGGCTCCGGCACGTAGATCTCGATGCGGTACGTGAACCCGAACAGCCGCTCCGTCCGCGCGCGCTCCCAGACCAGCGGGTCGAACGGGCACAGCAACGCCCGCCCGACGACCTTCCTCGGCATCCGCGCCCCGGCGAACCGGTACGCCTGCGGCCGCCACTCCCGCACCCGCACCGGCTCCAGCACCCCGGACTCCACCAGCTCCCCCACCGCCTGCTTCATCACTTCCGGGCCCAGCCGGTAGTAGTCCCGCAGATCGGTCTCCGTCGCGACGCCCAGCGCCGCAGCCGAGCGGGCTACCAGCTCCCGCGCCCCCTCCTCCGGCCCGACCCGCCGCGCCAGCACCTCCGGCGGCACCACCCGCTCCGTCAGGTCGTACAACCGCTCGAACGACCGGCGCGTGCCCGTGGTCAGCTGCCCCATCCCGAACAGCCACTCGCAGACCTTCTTGACCTCCGACCGGTCCCACCACGGCCCCTGCCTGCGCCGCGACTCCCCCACGACCTCACGCTCGATGGCACCGGCCCCGATCGGCCCCTGCTCCTTCACCACCGCGAGGATGTCCTCGACCAGGGAAGGCGACTCGTCGACCAGCCGCGCGTAGTGCCGCCACCACCCCGCCCGCTTCGCCCCCGAGCGCAGCAGCGGCCAGTCCTCCACCGGGATCAGGCTCGCCTCGTGCGCCCACGTCTCGACCAGCATCCGCGGCTTCCGTGCGCTGTGCGACCACGCCGCCTCGTCGATGAGCGCCTGGTCGTACGCCCCCAACCGCGAGAACAGCGGCGCGTAGTGCGCCCGCACCGCGACGTTCACCGAGTCCAGCTGGATCAGCTGCACGCGCGACAGAACCCGGCGGAGGTGCCTGCGCGTGGCGACCTCGGGCCGGGGATCGGCGAAGCCCTGTGCGGCCAGCGCGACCCGCCGCGCCACCGCGTTGCTCATCGTGTCCATCGGGAGTCATCGTGCCAGCACCCACCGACAAAAACCGGGTCGCTAGTGTCCGGGCCATGCCAGAAGCCGCAGTCCGCGCCGCCGTGCCCGAGGACGCTCCGGAGATCGCCCGCATCCAGCTCGTCACGTGGCGCACCGCCTACGCCGACCTGCTCGGCGAGCAGGCGCTGGCCGCGCTCGAAACGACCGCCGAGCAGCAGTGGGCCGAGGCGATCGCGCACCCCGCCACCACGGTCTATGTCGCCACCGAAGGCGTCCACACCGTCGGCTTCTGCGTGGCCGGGCCCGCGCCCGAGGAGGAGGTCGCGAGCGCCTCGGGCGAACTGCCCGGGGACGCCGGGCGCACCGGGCTGATCGCCACCATCCTGGTCGAACCGCGGTGGGGCCGCCGGGGACACGGCGGCCGCCTCCTGCACAGCGCCGCGCAGGGGCTGCGCCGTCAGCAGAAGGACCGCGGGATCACCTGGGTCGCCGAGTCCGACTCGGCGTCACTTTCCTTCTTCCGCCGCGCCGGCTGGCGTCCGGACGGCACCGTGCGCACCCTCGACACCGGCGAGCGCAGGCTGCGCGAGGTCCGCCTGACCGGTCAGCTCGACATCGAGCTTGTCGGCTGACCCACGCCCCCGGCGGCCGAGGTACCACCGCACGGTCATCACGATCAGGAAGATCACCGCGAGGAGCTGGTAGCTGGAGCCCGCGACCTTCTGCGCGAAGCTCCAGATCTGGTACTCCAGCGGGACCTGGTAGTGCGGCGCGAGCCAGAGCACCACGACCCCCACCCAGCCGGAGAACAGCAGCCAGAACCGGTGCTGCTGGTAGCCCTTGATCATGATCAGGGCCGCTGTCGGCAGCGCCAGGACCCAGTGGTGCGACCAGGAGATCGGCGAGACGAGCAGCACGCCCGTCGCGTTGACGCCCAGCGCCATGGCCAGGTCGCCGTCGTCGAGCGCGCGGCGGGTGCCCAGCCAGGTCATCACCACGACGGCCAGCACGCCGAGCCCGCCGGCGATCGTGAGCGTCGTGCCGCCGACGCCGAGCTTCTCCAGGCTGGAGGTCACGGACTCGTTGGCGTGGATCGGGCCGATGTTCATGCTGCTCGCGTGGAACACGCGGTCGGTCCAGTACTGCCACGAGTCACCCGGGTTGAGCGCGAACGCGATCGCGGTGCACACGCAGAAGCTGACGAAGCTCGTGACCACCGCGCGGTAGTCCTTGCGCAGCAGGAACAGCAGCACGAACCCGGCCGGGGTCAGCTTGATCGCGGCCGCGATGCCGATCAGCGCGCCCCGCGGCCACTTCGGGTTCGGCCACAGGCAGTCGACCGCCACCAGCATCATCAGCAGGACGTTGATCTGGCCCCAGAAGATCGTGTTCGCGACCGGGTGCGCGACGACCAGCACGCACGCGCCGGCGGTGACCATCCACGGCTTCGCGAGCAGGCCCTTCAGCTCGGGCGAGACCTTGCGGTAGGCCAGCAGGATCGGGAACAGCGCCAGGCAGGTCGCGGCGGTGAGCAGCGGGTAGCCGACGGGCGGCGGGACGATCGCCAGCGGCACGAACACCACGGCCGAGAACGGCGGGTACGTGTAGGGCAGCGCGCCGCCGATCGAGGACACCGGCAGCTGCGTGTAGATCGAGTGCCCCTTGAGGAAGGTGTCCGCGCCGAGCCGGTAGATGTCGACGTCGGTGGGCCACTTCCGGATACCGTGCGCGTAGTAGGCGAGCGCGCAGAACAGGCCGAGCGCCAGCAGCAGCTGCAGGGCGAGCCGCACCCGTGCGGCGGTACTCCCGTGCCTCCAGGTCGAGACCACTGAATTCAAAACGCTTCTCCCAGGTGCCTAAGCCACGAGAAGTATCCCGGCATACAGACGCGGCGGCTCCTATCATGGTTGCCCGCGTGTCGCGACCTTCGAGCGGGTCCCCTCTCGGGCGCCGGAGAAGACGAACCAGCGCAGCGAGCAGTACATGAACACCGCCTCGGCGGCCCCGGCGAGCACGCGCGCGACGTGGTATTCCACGCCCAGCGCGGCCAGGCCGGCACCGATGCCGAGGATGCACCCGAAGTAGTTCACGGCGACGACCAGGACGTAACGCAGCGTCTGCCCGCCGAGCGGCGCGTGGGAGCGGAAGTTCAGCGTCCGGTTGAGCACGAACGCCAGCCCGAACGCGGTCGCGTAGCCGATCGTGATGCCCAGCGGCAGCGGCAGCCCGAGCACCGAGGTGGCGATCGTGAGCAACGCGAGGTCCACCCCGAACGTCATCCCGTTGATGAGGGCGAAACCCACGAGGCTCGGCGGGACGGGCACCGGCAGCGGGCGCACGATCGCGGCGCACAGGGCGGCGAACCGGGCGGGCGGGGCGGGAGGTCCGTCGGGCACGCGGCCAGGTTCCCAGCGGCGGGTGACCGGGAGGTTGCCATGCGGTGGTCAGCAGGGTGCGAAGAGTAGGGTGAACCCCCCTGTGCACCCGATCGTGGTGCGGTTGACTGGGTTCCACCACGAAACGGAGTGGCCCGTCTCACCGATCAGGGGAGTGGGCCCATCCGTCAGGAGACCTCGGGAGGCGCTGTGCTCGGCTGGTTCTTCCTGACGCTCGGGGTCGCCTTCGGCTCGGCGCTGATCCCGGTGATCAGCATCGAGGTGTTCGTACTGGGGCTGATGTCCAGCGAGCCCGGCGCGCAGTGGTTCCTCGTGGGCGCGGCCGTCGCGATCGGGCAGATCGCCGGGAAGCTGCTCTACTACCTGGCCGCGCGCGGCTCGATCAAGCTGCCGCCGGTGCTGCACGACCGGCTGCACCGCCAGCGCCCGCCCAGCAGGCGGCGCGACCGCTGGCACGCGCGGACGAAGTGGTTGCGCGGCAAGGTGGAGGCCCTGCGCGAGCGCTGCCACCGGCACCCGTTCTGGATGACGGGCACGTACGGGGTCAGCTCGGTCATCGGGCTGCCGCCGTTCATGGCGACCACCGTGCTCGCCGGGCTGGCCGACATGCGCCTGTCCACGTTCCTGACCGCGGGGCTGGCGGGGCGGTTCGTCCGGTACAGCGTGCTGGCCGCGTGCCCCGCGCTGTTCGCGTCCTGGGCGCACCTCAGCTGAACATCAGTGCTGGTGCTCGGCGGCTTCCAGGTCGAGCGCCTTGCGCATGGTGGCCCTCGCCCGGCGGCGGTCGCCCGCGACGTCGTAGGCGTACGCGAGGCGGTACCAGTACCGCCAGTCGTCCGGGTGCGCCTCCAGCTCCGCGCGGCGGTCCTCGAACCACGCGTCGGCGGCGGCGCGGTCCACCCGGCCCGACGGGCGGCGCGGCAGGTCGGAGACGTCGGGCAGGCCGCCCTCCTCGTCGAGCCGCCGCGCCAGCCGCTGGATCCGCACGCCGGAACGCCACGTCGCGACGACCATCCACGCCCCGAGCACCGGCAGCACGAACACCGCCACGCCGAGCGCGATGCCGACGCCGGTGCCCGTGCGCAGCAGCTGCACCGCACGGTCGGCGAGCAGCACCAGGTAGACCACCAGCGCCGCCGTCAGCAGCAGCGCGAGGTTGCGGGCCTTCACAGGTCCAGCACGTTCTCGAGGCCGACGGTCAGCCCCGGCCTGCCCAGCACCTCGCGCACGCCGAGCAGCACGCCCGGCATGAACGACGTCCGGTCCATCGAGTCGTGGCGGATGGTGAGCGTCTCGCCCTCCTGCCCGAACAGGATCTCCTCGTGCGCGACCAGGCCGGGCAGGCGCACCGAGTGCACCCGCACGTCGTCGACCAGCGCACCGCGCGCACCGTCCACTTCGGACGTCGTCGCGTCCGCGCCCGGCTTCAGCCCGGCTTCGCGGCGGGCCTCCGCGACGAGCCGCGCGGTGTGGGCCGCGGTGCCGGACGGGGCGTCGGCCTTGCGGTTGTGGTGCAGCTCGATGATCTCCACCGACTCGTAGAACCGCGCCGCCTGCTGGGCGAACCGCATCGCGAGCACGGCGCCGAGCGCGAAGTTCGGCGCGATCAGCACCCCCAGCTCCGGCCGGTCCCGCAGCCAGCCGCGCACCGTCTCCAGCCGCTGCTCGGTGAACCCGGTGGTGCCCACCACGGCGGCGATACCGTTCTCGACCGCGAAGCGCAGGTTGTCCATCACCACGTCGGGGTGCGTGAAGTCGACGACGACCTCGGCCCCGGTGAGCGCCGACAGCTCGTCACCCGCGTCCACCGTCGCGACGACGGTCATGTCCGGCGCAGCCTCGACGGCCTTCACCACCTGGGCCCCCATGCGGCCACGGGCACCGAGCACACCGACTCGGATCGGGTCGTTCTCGCCGCGGGTCATCGCGCAATCACCTCGTGCAGGTCGTCCGGCAGGTCCTGCGGGGAAGCGTACGGCCCGACCACCGCGCCGACGGAGACCCCACCCGGCGCCGAGAACAGACTGCGAGCCAGGTCATAGACCTCTTCGGTCGTCACCGCGTCGATGCGCTCCACCGTCTCGTCGACGCCCGCGTAGAGCCCGTAGTTCAGCTCCTGCTTGCCGATGCGCGACATCCTCGACGCGGTGTCCTCCAGGCCCAGCACGAGCCCGCCCCGCAGCTGGCCCTTCGCGCGGGCGACCTCGGCGTCGGTGAAGCCCTCCTTGCCCACCTGCCCCAGCACGTCCCGCAGCACGTTCGCGACCTCGCCCAGCCGCTCCGGCTGGCAGCCCGCGTACACCGACAGGTGCCCGGTGTCCGCGTACGCCGCGATAGACGAGTACACCTGGTACGCCAGCCCCCGCTGCTCCCGGATCTCCTGGAACAGCCGGGAACTCATGCCGCCGCCGAGCGCGGCGTTGAGCACGCTGAGCGCGTAGCGGCGCTCGTCGTGCCGTGACAGCGCGCGCATGCCGAGCATCACGTGGGCCTGCTCGGTGTCGTCGGTGTGCAGCTCCAGCCGCGGCCCGGCGGTGATGCGGGCCCGGCCGCGGCGCGGCGGGACCGGGGTGCCCGGACCGGACAGCCGCTCGCCGAGCGCCTTGCGCGCCAGGCGGAGCACCTGCGCGTGCTCGACGTTCCCCGCGACCGCGAGGACCATGCGCGGCAGCGTGTAGCGGCGGCGGTAGAAGCCCCGCAGCGCCTTCGCCGACATGCCGCGGATCGACTCCTCGGTGCCCAGCACGGGTTTCGCGAGCGCGTGCCCCGCCAGCACCGCGCCGACGAACGTCTCGTGCAGCAGGTCCTCGGGGTCGTCGTCGCGCATCGCGATCTCCTCCAGCACCACGCTGCGCTCGGTGTCCACATCGGACTCCGCGCAGAGCGCCTCGAAGACCACGTCGGTGACCAGGTCCACCGCGAGCGGCAGGTCCTCGTCGAGCACCTGCGCGTAGTAGCACGTGTGCTCCTTGGCGGTGAACGCGTTGAACTCGCCGCCGACCGCGTCGATCTCCTCGGCGATCTGCGTCGCGCTGCGGGTGCGGGTGCCCTTGAACAGCAGGTGCTCGAGGTAGTGCGCCGCGCCGGCGACGGCGGGCGGCTCGTCGCGGGAGCCGATGCCGACCCACAGCCCGACGGTCGCGGAGCGCACGCCCGGCACGTGCTCGGTGATCACCCGCAGGCCGCCGGGCAGCACGGTCCGCCTGACCGCCTCGTCCAGTTTCCGGGTGCTGCCCACGGGCTGCTCGTAGCCCGGGATCTGTCGTGCCATGAAGTCCCTAACTCCTCCAGCGCGCGAATGGCCCGCTCGAGACGCGCTCGAACGGGCCATTCGCGAAAGGGGAAACCCTACTTGGCTTCGGCCTTGTCCTCGGCCTTGTCGCCCGCCTTCTCGTCCTCTTCCTTGACGAGGACCAGGCTGATCTTGCCGCGGTTGTCGATGTCGGCGATCTCGACGCGGAGCTTGTCGCCCACGTTGACCACGTCCTCGACCTTGCCGATGCGCTTGCCGTTGCCCAGCTTCGAGATGTGGATCAGGCCGTCCTTGCCCGGCAGCAGCGAGACGAACGCGCCGAACGCGGCCGTCTTCACCACGGTGCCGAGGAACCGCTCGCCCACCTTCGGCAGCTGCGGGTTGGCGATGGCGTTGATCTTGCTGATCGCGGCCTCCGCCGACGGGCCGTCGGCCGCGCCCACGTAGATCGTGCCGTCGTCCTCGATGGAGATGTCGGCGCCGGTCTCCTCGGTGATCGAGTTGATCATCTTGCCCTTCGGGCCGATGACCTCGCCGATCTTGTCGACCGGGATCTTCACGCTGGTGACGCGCGGCGCGTACGGGCTCATCTCGTCCGGCCCGTCGATCGCCTCGAGCATGACCTCGAGCACCGTCAGCCGGGCGTCCTTGGCCTGCTTCAGCGCGGCGGCGAGCACCTCGGAGGGGATGCCGTCGAGCTTGGTGTCCAGCTGCAGCGCGGTGATGATGTCGCGGGTGCCGGCGACCTTGAAGTCCATGTCGCCGAACGCGTCCTCGGCGCCGAGGATGTCGGTCAGCGCGACGTAGCGCGTCTCGCCGTCGACCTCGTCGGACACCAGGCCCATCGCGATGCCCGCGACCGGCGCCTTCAGCGGCACGCCCGCGTTGTACAGGCCCATTGTCGAGGCGCAGACCGAGCCCATCGAGGTGGACCCGTTGGAGCCCAGCGCCTCCGACACCTGGCGGATGGCGTACGGGAACTCGTCACGCTTCGGCAGCACCGGCACCAGCGCCCGCTCGGCGAGCGCGCCGTGCCCGATCTCGCGCCGCTTCGGCGAGCCGACGCGGCCCGTCTCCCCGGTGGAGAACGGCGGGAAGTTGTAGTGGTGCAGGTAGCGCTTCGTGGTCTCCGGGGACAGCGAGTCGATCTGCTGCTCCATGCGGAGCATGTTCAGCGTGGTGACGCCCAGGATCTGGGTCTCACCGCGCTCGAACAGCGCCGAGCCGTGGGCCCGCGGCACGATGCCGACCTCGGCCGACAGGCTGCGGATGTCGGTGACGCCGCGGCCGTCGATGCGGACCTTGTCACGCAGGATCCGCTGGCGGATCAGCTTCTTGGTCAGCGCGCGGAACGCGGCGCCGATCTCCTTCTCGCGGCCCTCGAAGGCCTCGCCCTCGCCGAGCCCGACCTTCTCCAGCACCGCGGCCTTGACCTCGTCGGTCGCGTTCTCGCGCTCCTGCTTGCCCGCGATGGTCAGCGCGCGGGACAGGTCCTCGGTCGCGATCGCGGCGACGGCGTCGTACGCGTCCTGCTGGTACGCCGGGAACACCGGGAAGTCACCGGTCGGCTTGGCGGCCACGTCGGCGAGCTTCTGCTGCGCCTCGCACAGCACCCGGATGAACGGCTTGGCCGCGTCCAGGCCCTGGGCGACGGTCTCCTCGTCCGGCGCCGTGGCACCGGCGGCGACCAGGTCGAGCGTCTGCTCGGTGCCCTCGGCCTCGACCATCATGATCGCGACATCGTCACCGACCACACGGCCCGCGACGACCATGTTGAAGGTGGCCTTCTCCAGCTGGGTCCACGTCGGGAACGCGACCCACTGGCCCTCGATCAGCGCGACGCGGACGCCGCCGATCGGGCCCGAGAACGGCAGGCCGCCGATCTGGGTGGACGCGGACGCGGCGTTGATCGCCAGCACGTCGTACGGGTCCTCGGGGTGCAGGCTCTGCACCGTGACGACGACCTGGATCTCGTTGCGGAGACCGTCGGCGAAGGACGGGCGCAGCGGCCGGTCGATCAGCCGCGCGGTCAGGATCGCGTCCGTGGAGGGACGGCCCTCGCGGCGGAAGAACGCGCCGGGGATGCGGCCCGCGGCGTACATGCGCTCCTCGACGTCCACGGTGAGCGGGAAGAAGTCGAAGTGCTCCTTCGGCTGCTTCGACGCCGTGGTGGCGGACAGGAGCATGGTCTCCTCGTCCAGGTAGGCCACGACGGCGCCGGCGGCCTGGCGGGCCAGGCGCCCGGTCTCGAACCGGATGGTGCGGGTGCCGAACCGGCCGTTGTCGATGACGGCTTCGGTCTCGTGCACCTGGTTGCCGACTGCGTCGGTCATGAGTTGTGTTTCTCCTCGTTCGTGCGGCGGGAAACTCACCCCGCCCGTGCGGGGTGACGCCCGAGGAACGAGGCCGGTCTTCGATCGAAGCCACCGGGAGGCGTCCCGGAAGCCACTACCGAGGACCGGCGGGGAAGTCCTCGCGCGGTTCTCGCCTTGCCTCTTTGTTGCTGTCATGTGGCGAGGGGGAGCGACCGGGCGGCCGCTCCCCCTCGCCAGTGCGCTATCGGCGGAGGCCGAGTCGCTGGATCAGCGACCGGTACCGTTCGATGTCCACCTTCGCCACGTAGTTGAGCAGCCGGCGGCGGCGGCCGACCAGCAGCAGCAGCCCGCGGCGCGAGTGGTGGTCGTGCTTGTGAGCCTTGAGGTGCTCGGTGAGGCCGATGATCCGCTTGGTCAGCAGGGCCACCTGGGCCTCGGGGGATCCGGTGTCCGAGTCGTGCAGACCGTACTCGGAGAGGATCGACTTCTTCTCTTCGGTGGACAGCGCCACGCCGTGTTCTCCTTGGTTCTTCTCTGTGCCGTGCGGCCCGGACGCGGGTGCGCGCCGGGTGAGTCGGTCACGGCCGCCACGGACTGCAGCCGGACCCGGTGTTTCAGGGTATCAGGCAGCCCCTCCCCCGGCCTGCCGGGACTCGAGGGGGAACCGGGCCACGATCGAGTAGCGCGAGCCGGAACCGGTGAGTTCGCTGCGCATCAGCACGGCCTCGAGTGCCGTCCACGGTTCGCTGACGTAACCCCCGAGCCGCTTCGGCAGCTCGGCCGGTACGTCACCCTCCGTGCGGGCGATCGTCAGGTGGGGCAGGTACGGCCGCTCGTCCCCGGCGCCCGCCGCGGTGGCCAGCTCCGTCAGGCCCTCGCTGTAGACCCCCAGGTACAGCACCCGGGAAAAAGCCCCGGCACCCTGGAGGCGCAGCGTCGGGGCGTGGTGCCCGGCGAGCGCCTTCGTCAGCCATTCTACCCGCTCGTCCGGATCGGCCTCGCCGTAGAAGCCGAGCGTCACGTGCCACTGCCTCGGCGGGACCCACCGCGGCGCGGTGACCTCCTCCTGGAGCGGCGCGAGGTGCGCCCGCAGCGACCGGACGACCTGGTCCGGCGGTAGCAGTGCCGAGAACAGCAGCATGTCAGCTCACCCCTGCGCTCCGGCCCGGCGCAGCAGGTCCGCGATCGCCGGGAAGTCGTCGTCCAGGCGCTTCGCCGCCTCCGTGAGGTCCTCGTCCTCGGCGACCTCGCGCAGCGCGGCCAGCGCCATCCGGTCGTCCACCGCGGCGACCGGGATGTTGTCGCGGCCCACGGTGGGCCGCGCGTCCTTCACGTCCTCCAGCGCCGCCATCAGCGCGTCCTTGTGGCCGGCGGCGACCTCGGGGATCAGGCACTTGCGTTCGAGCATGATCATCCGGGCGAGCACGACGGGGTTGCCGATCTTCGCGCGGCGGCCGCTCATCACCTGGCTCAGCATGGGGGCGCTGATGCCCAGCACCTCCGCCAGGTAGGCCTGCGACACGTCGAAGGCCACGACGAGCCTGCGCACCCGGTCACCCAGCGGCTCGCCGTACCACTCGCGCTGCAGTGCGATGTTCCGCTGGACGATCTTCGAGTCCTCCACGCTGCCAGTACTCCCCTTTGCTCCCCTGTGCCGCGCCCGGCGGGCGCAGGAGCATTTTGCCAGGCGCGGCGCCGGCGCGGACGGGGTTTGGCGCAGCGATTCGCGAACGCGACTCAGCCGGAGGCGAGCCCGAGTATCCCCCGGGTCTGGGCGACGTCCTCGTCGATCCGCAGGATCAGGTCCTCGACCGAGGTGAACTTGATCTGGTCGCGCAGTCTCGCGACGAAGTCGAGCGCGACGTGCTGGCCGTAGAAGTCCTCGTCCACGTCGAGCACGAACGCCTCGACCGTGCGCTCGCGGCCCGAGAACGTGGGGTTGGTGCCGACGGACACGGCCGACGCCAGGCGGCGCTCCGGGTCGGCGGCGCGGATGAACCAGCACACGTACACGCCGTCGGCGGGCACGGCCGCGAAGCGCGGGGTGGACAGGTTCGCCGTGGGGTAGCCGAGGTCGTGCCCCCGGCCGTCGCCGCGGACGACGATGCCTTCGAGGCGGTGCGGCCTGCCCAGCGCCTCCGCGGCGGCGACGACGTCACCGGCGTCGATGCACGAGCGGACGTAGGTGGAGGAGAAGGTGATCTCGGCGGCGTCGTCCCGCTCGCCCTGCAGCTCGGCGCCGTAGGTCGCGAACCCGAACCGCTTGCCCAGCTCCCGCAGCAGCGCCACGTTCCCGGCGGCCTTGACGCCGAAGGTGAAGTTCTCCCCCACCACGACGGCGGCCGCGTGCAGCCGGTCGACGAGGATCTCGTGCACGAACTCGTGCGCCGGCATGCGCATCAGCTCGGGCGTGAACGGCAGCACCGCGAACACGTCGACGCCCAGCTGCTCGACCAGCTCGGCCTTGCGCCGCAACGTGGTCAGCTGCGCGGGGTGGCTGCCGGGGCGGATGACCTCCGACGGGTGCGGGTCGAACGTGAGCACGACGCTGGGCAGGTTGCGGGACTTGGCGATCTCGACGGTCTTGCCGATGAGCGCCTGGTGCCCGCGGTGCACCCCGTCGAACACGCCGATCGTGACCACGCACCGCCCCCAGCCGCCGGGGAGCTCTTCCAGACCACGCCACCTCTGCACGCGGGAAGCCTACTGCCGCGCGATCTAGGCCGGTTCCAGCACCACCACGGAACGGGCCACGCCGCCCGCGTCGACGGCGAGCGCGAGCACGCGGCCGTCCGGGCCGAAGACGCCGTAGGTGCCCTCGATGCCCGACGCCCGGACCTGCTGCCCGTACCGGACGGCCTTCGCCGTCGCCGCGTCCACGTCGTAACGCGGGAACGCTTTCGCCACGGCCTCGCTGAGGTCGTGGGTCAGCTCCGGCTTCTCCTCCAGCTGCTCCAGGGTGCGCGCGGTGGCGAGGGTGAACGGGCCGACGGTGGTGCGCCGCAGCGCGGCGAGGTGCCCGCCGACGCCGAGCGCGGCGCCGAGGTCCCGCGCGAGCGCCCGGACGTAGGTACCCGAGGAGCACTCGACGACGGCGTCCAGCTCGATGCGGTCGGCCTCGCGGCGCGTGGCGAGCAGGTCGAACCGGTACACCGTCACCTTGCGGGGCGGCAGCGCGACCTCCTCGCCCGCGCGCACCCGGGCGTAGGCCCGCTTGCCGGACACCTTGACCGCGCTCACCGCGCTGGGCACCTGCTCGATTTCCCCGGTGAGAGCGGCGATCCCGGCGGCGATCTCCTCGTCGGTGACCGCGCCGGTGTCCGCTGTGGACAGCACCTCGCCCTCGGCGTCGTCCGTCGTGGTGGCACTGCCCAGCGACAGCGTCGCCAGGTAGGTCTTGCGGTCCAGCGCCAGGTGGCCGAGCAGTTTCGTGGCGCGTTCGATGCCCAGCACCAGCACGCCGGTGGCCATCGGGTCGAGCGTGCCGGCGTGCCCGACCTTGCGGGTGCCCATGATGCGGCGGACGCGGGCGACGACGTCGTGCGACGTCATCCCCGGCGGCTTGTCGACGACGAGCAGACCGGGCGGCGGAGGCGGGGACTTCGGTGGCACGACGAGAAACCCTATCCGTCGACGCTCACGCGGCGGCGGGGACCTGGCGGTCCTCCTGGACGTCCCACAGCCGGCGCCGCACCTGCACCGGCACCTGCTCACCCCGCGCCTGCGCCGCGAACAGCGCCGCGCGCGCCCGGCGCCACCACACCAGCGTGCGGAACGTGCCCAGCGCGAGCACGACCACGACGGCCAGCAGCGCGACGCGGAAGTTCCCGCTCAGCTGCAGCAGCACGCCCACCGCGAGCGCGGTGATCGTCGTCGCGACGAAGCCGCCGACGTTGACGACGCCGGTCGCCGTGCCGACGCGGTGCAGCGGGTTGTAGTCGCGGGCCAACGCGAAGGCGATCATCGACGCCGGGCCGCCCAGCGACAGGAACGCGAAGCACGGCACCAGCACCGCCACCGGGATCGTGCCGGGCCAGCCGAGCAGCAGCGCCCACACCAGCGCGGCGCCCGCCAGGTAGCCGACGACGAGCGGCATGCGCAGGCCCGGCCGTGCCCCGATGAGGGCACCGGTCAGCGGCCCGCCGAGCATCGAGCCGAACACGAACACGGTCAGCAGCGCGCTGGCCGTCGCCGGGGCGAGACCCTGGCCCTGCACGAGGAACGGCACGCCCCACAGCAGGGTCAGCACGTTGGGCGCGAACATCGTCGTGAAGTGCACCCAGAAACCCAGGCGGGTACCGGGCACGCGCCAAGCGGTGCGGACCTGGCGCAGCAGCTCACGGCGGTCGACACGCGCGGTCTTCGCGGCGTGGCCCTGCGGCGTGTCGCGGACCCGCGCGGCGACGACGGTCGCGTACAGCGTCGTCACGAGGCCGGCGACGAGGAACGTCGGCAGCCAGCCGGGGCCGGCGAGCAGCAGCGTCAGCGGGACGGTCGCGGCGAGGTTGCCGACGAACCCGATGGCGGTGGTGAAGGACGTGACCACGGCGTACTGGCGGCCCGGGAAGTGGGCGGCGATCAGCCGCAGGACGCTGACGAACGTGAGGGCGTCGCCGAAGCCGAGGACGCCGCGCGCGAGCAGGCCGAGGCCGTAGGAGTGCGCCACGGCGAGCAGGATCTGGCCGAGGCCGAGGAACAGCAGTGCGGCGACGAGGACCTTGCGCGGGCCGTGGCGGTCGACGAGGACGCCGGTGGGGATCTGCATCGCGGCGTAGACGCCGACCTGCAGGACGGTGAAGGTGCCGAGTGCGGCGGCGCCGACGCCGAAGCGGTCGGCGGCTTCCAGTCCCGCCACCCCGAAGGAGGTGCGGTGGAAGACGGAGAGGAGGTAGACGAGAGCTGCGGTGAACCAGATGAGCCAGGACCGGCGGCTGGCCTTGCCGATCACGGGTGCCTGCTGGGGCGGCACGAAGAAAGCCTCCTGATGCGAAGTCGGGGTACAACCATTGTTTGTATCGACTACGCAACAGAAATACTTACCGGAAATAACGGTGTTCTCGGCCACATGGCCTAACGCACTGCGCCGACGACCGCCCAGCGGCCCGACCGCCACCGCGCGACGACGGCCGCCAGCCGCAGCACCATGAACAGGGACAGCCCGGTCCAGATGCCGGTCAGGCCCCAGCCGAGCGCGAGCGAGATCCAGATCAGCGGCAGGAACCCGAGTGCGGCGCTGCCGAGCGTCGCGGTGCGCAGGAACGCCGCGTCCCCCGCCCCCAGCAGCACGCCGTCGAGCGCGAACACGACGCCCGCGATCGGCTGGAGCGCGACGAAGAACCACCACGCGTGCGGGATTTCGCCCAGTACGCCGGGGTCGGCGGTGAAGGCGTGCGGCAGCACCTGGGACAGGGCCGCGAACAGGCCGCACAGCACGCAGCCCAGCAGCAGCCCGTAGGCGGTGATCTGCCCGGCGACGCCCTGCGCCTGCCGCCGCGCCCCGCCGCCGAGCGCGGCCCCGACGAGCGACTGCGCGGCGATCGCGACCGAGTCGAGCACGAGGGACAGGAACGTCCACAGCTGCAGCACGATCTGGTGCGCTCCGACGGCGGCGGTGGACGTGCGGGCCGCGACGGCGGCGGCCGAGACGAAGCAGGCCTGGAACGCGAGGCTGCGCAGCACCAGGTCGCGGCCCAGGGTCAGCTGGGCACGCATCACGGCGGGATGCGGTCGCAGCGGCGCCTTCTCGACGAACAGCGCCCGCAGGAAGAGGCTCGCGGAAATCAGCTGGGCCACGACGTTCGCGACGGCGGAGCCTTCGAGCCCCCAGTCGGCGGCGTAGACGAGCACGGGACACAGGACGGCGGAAATCCCGTTGCCCAGCAACACGAAACGCAGCGGGCGGACGGTGTCCTGCACACCGCGCATCCAGCCGTTGCCCGCCATCGTGACGAGGATCAGCGGCGCCCCGCACAGCGCGATCCGCAACCAGGAGACGGCCTCGGCGGCGATGTCGTCACTGCCGGAGAGGGCGCGGGCGATCGGCCCGGCGAGCAACTGCCCGGCGACGAGCAGCACGACCCCGACGGCGAGCGCGAGCCACGTCGCCTGGACGCCCTCGCTGACCGCCTCCGCGCGACGGCCGGCGCCGTGCAGGCGGGCGGTGCGCGAGGTGGTGCCGTAGGAGAGGAACGTCAGCTGCGTGGAGATCTGCGACAGCACGACGCCGCCGAGCGCCAGCCCGGCGAGCGGCAGGGCGCCAAGGTGCCCCACAACGGCCGTATCGACGAGGACGTACAACGGCTCCGCCGCGAGCACCCCGAGCGCGGGAATCGCGAGCCCGAACACCTTCTTCGCGGGCACCCGCTCCGCCGTCATGCGCACATGAGGCAGGTTAACCGGCGTTCCCCGGGAGGGGCGGTGGCCGGGGTGGGGGTTGCGGCGGCGCGGCGCGAAGCGGCGGCGCGCAGCGGCGGCGCGCAGCGGCGGCGCGAAG
>NZ_BAABIB010000056.1:0-84582 GCF_039542405.1 Amycolatopsis dongchuanensis | reverse complement strand
GCCCTTGCCAGTCACCACGCAACCAAACCGGACCATAACCACCAAGCCACAGCCCATCCACACCCTCACACTGAGTGCCCTTGGGCCGCGCAGGCCAGCCGGCCGAACTCGCCCCGGTGTACGTGCTGCTCGCCTCCGACGAGGCCAGCTACGTTTCCGGAGCCCGAATCGCGGTTACCGGCGGCACGCCGGTCCTGTGACGTGACCCGCGCCCGCGGTCCGGTGAGGTGGTGCCCGGCGGGGACGGAGTGTGCCGCAGGACGACCAGGGCGGCTCGCTCCTCCCCCACCGCGCGGGCCGGGAGAACGGCCGCAGTTGTCCACAATGGACGCCGGAAGGCGGCCGCCACAGGCCGGGTCCCGGCCGTCCGGCCGCCGGTATGGATCACCGGCCCCCGCGCCGGAGCGTCCTCCTGATGGCCGCGAAGACCAGCCCGCCCGCCAGGACCCACGGCCCGGCGACGATGACCGGGTCCAGCATCTGGTGCTTGACGTCCGCGCGCTTCTTCCCCAACCGCGAGGACACGCCGTGCCGGGAGAACTCGCTGAGCACGCCGGTCTGCGTGACCGGGTTGTCGGGACGCAGGGTCAGCAGCGAACGGGCGTGGCTCTCCCACGCGTCCACCCGGTCCGCGGCCAGCAGGAGCAGCCAGTGCGCCGCGCGGCCCTCGCTGTACTTCCGGTAGGACAGTTTCCGCAGCATCCCCGAAAAACCCCTCGGCGGGCACGAAGTGCCGAAGACCGGGGTCAGGAACTCGTGCTCGATCGACCGTTCCCGGGGCCACTTCTCCGGCTGCCGCTCCGGGAACTCCCAGTGCGCGCCGGTGCGGTCCTCCTGCCACTGCAGCTTGGGCACCGACGGGCGGTCCTTCGGGTCGAGGTCGGCGCCCCAGCCCGGGATCCGGGCGCGCAGCTGGTCACTCGTCTCGGGCAGCGGCGGTCGTTCCGAGGTGTAGGTCATGGCACCTTTCCTTCCTTCAGCTGCCCGCGACGATGAGGGGCTTGATGCAGCCGTCCAGCTTCGCCGAGAACATGTGGTAGCCCTCGGCGATGTGCTCGAGCGGGATGCGGTGGGTGACGATGTCGCTGGGTTTCAGGTAACCGTTGCGGATGTGCTCGAACAGCCGCGGCCATTGCCGCTTCACGGGGCACTGGTTCATCCGCAGCGTCAGTCCCTTGTTGAGGGCGTCCCCGAACTTCACGGCGCTGAACACCGGCCCGTACGCACCCATCACCGAGATGGTGCCGCCCTTGCGCACCGAATCGATCGCCCAGTTGAGGGCCACCGGCGAGCCGCCCTGGAGCTTCAGCTTCGCCGACGTCACGTGCTGCACGAAGTTGCCGTCGGCTTCGGCGCCCGCGGCGTCGATCGCGACGTCGGCGCCGAGGTAGCCGGTGATCTTCTTCAGGTGCACGACGATGTCGTCGTACTCGCTGAAGTTGTACGTCTCGGCGTGGGCGAACGTGCGGGCCTTCGCCAGCCGGTACTCCAGGTGGTCGATGACGATCACCCGGCCCGCCCCCATCAACCAGGCGGACTTCGCGGCGTACAGGCCCACCGGGCCGGCCCCGAAGACCACCACCACGTCCCCCTCCACGATGTCGCCGAGCTGCGCGCCGAAGTACCCGGTCGCGAGCGCGTCGGTGAGCAGGACCGCGTCCTCGTCGTCCATCCAGCCGGGAATGACGGCGGGCCCCACGTCGGCGAACGGCACCCGCACGTACTCGGCCTGCCCCCCGTCGTACCCGCCGCAGGTGTGCGAGTAGCCGTAGATGCCGCCGACAGCGGTGGCGTTGGGATTGACGTTGTGGCAGTTGGAATACAGACCCCGAGCGCAGTACCAGCACGTCCCGCAGAAGATGTTGAACGGCACCATCACGCGGTCCCCCCGTGCGAGGTTCCGCACGCTGGAGCCCACCTCCTCGACGACGCCGACGAACTCGTGCCCGAACGTCATGCCGACCCGCGTGTCCGGCATCATCCCGTGGTACAGGTGCAGGTCCGAGCCGCAGATCGCGGCCCGGGTGACGTGGACGACGGCGTCGTTCGGGTGCTCGATGGCGGGAACGTCCTTCTCCTCGACACGGACCTTGTACGGCCCGCGGTAGACCATCGCACGCACGG
This sequence comes from Amycolatopsis dongchuanensis, assembly GCF_039542405.1. NCBI lineage: Bacteria > Bacillati > Actinomycetota > Actinomycetes > Pseudonocardiales > Pseudonocardiaceae > Amycolatopsis > Amycolatopsis dongchuanensis. Next base: position 82,458 of record NZ_BAABIB010000056.1, on the reverse strand, counting down.
CTTCTCCTCCGACCTGTGGTCGAACGGCCTCTGGGGCCCCCTCCCGGCACATACCCGTCCCGTCTCCGCGTAATCCTCCCGGGTGTTGCTCCGATGACGCCCGGCTGACCGGGCACCCCGGGTCAGGTCCCTCCACGGGCCTCCTGCTGGGCCTCCTCGACCCGGTGGGACACCCGGAGCAGCCGGATCGAGGTGACCAGTCCGATGCCCCCGATGATGTTGCCCAGCGAGGACCAGGCCAGCGCGAGGGCCCAGTCGGCCCACGAGTAGTGCGCCCTGCCTCCGAGCAGCCCGGCGAACATGAGGATCGAGTCGAGCACCGAATGGAACAGCTGCCCCCCGACGAGCAGGAACGGCATGGCCACCGCCGCGACGAGCTTGACCCCCATGTCGTTCGTGGCGTGCTGCATCCTGGTCATGAGAGTGATCACCGCGCCCGCGAGCACGGCCAGGAACAGCGAGCTCCAGGACACGCCCAGCGTCGCGTAGTGGTCGCCGGTCGCGGCGGCGGTGTCGCGAAGGCCGGGCAGCGCGACCACGATCATGCCGGCCATCACGAAACCCCCGGCGAGGTTCGCGGTGAGGGTGACCAGCCACAACCGGAACAACCGTGGCCAGGAACCGGTACCGGACGCCAAAGCGGTCACCGGCACCAGGAAGTTTTCGGTGAACAGCTCGCTGCGCGCGAGAAGCAGCGCGATGAACCCGATCGTGAACGCGGCGGCCGCCAGCAGCGGCTGGCCGGTCTCGTGCTTGACGACCAGGTAAGCCAGCACTCCCACGGCGACGTCGACGCCGCCGAGCAGGCCGGTGGCCAGCAACGGCAGCAACGGACGTCCCAGCCGGTCCCGCCCTTCGGCGATGATCCGGTCGAACGCCTCCTCGAGTTCCGGCTCGTCCCGGCTGCCGGCCTGGGACCGCAGGGGCAGAGTTGCGCGTTCGTCGTTCGAATCGTCTGACATCCTGCCTCCAACCGCGGCGGAACCCGGCGACCGACCGCATACCCGGACGGAGCGGACCTATTCGCGGGCGCCCCGCGGAGGTGCCACCGCGCCACGGCTGAGCGGGCCCTTGCAGGGCAACGGTTTCTTCCCGTGGGGTGGAGCACGGGAGTCGGCCGTGAGCGGGCGGCCGGTGACGACATGGCCAACGGCTTGCGGTGCTTGGGTCACGGCCGCAACGGTGCCCGCGAGTTCGATCCAGCTATATCCGCAGCCGAGCGGTGTGGGTGTCGTCGCCGGTGATCGTCAGCTCCGCCGGCTTCAGCATGACCGGATCGGGGCCGCTGGCCAGCAGATCCATCAACCGCGGCAGGTGCCCGACGAGCGCACCGTCGAGGTGTGCTTGGAACGCGGCGGGAGAGGCGTACTTCTCGATGAGCGTAAGTCGAAGCGGATCGGAGTCGGGCTCCACGTACAGCGCGAAGCGGAGGGTGCCGGGCTCGTCGCGAAGCACCTCGGTGCTCAGTTCGGAGAACTCCGCGAGCAGCTCGGCACCACGGCCAGGCTTGGCCTGGAACGTGGCGACAACGATGGTTTCGGCAGGAGACGGTTCGGACACGTGAAGCTCCTCAGGCGGAGAACGAACGGGGGAACTGCGACGGAGGCGGTTGGTGAGCGGCAGGTAGGCCGCGTCGGAACGCCATCAGGTAGCAGTGAAGGAGGCGGCATGCGCACGGGCGAAGCCCGCGAACGCGCGGGCAGGGCGACCGAGTAGTGCCGTCAGGTCGTCGGAGAGCCAGGGGGTATCGCCGTCGGCGATCAGCTCGAACGCCAGAGCGTTGTTCTCGGCTGCCGAGAGCGGCAGACCCGCTGCGCGGAAAGCGCTGACGTCCTCCTCATGCGACCGGGGTGTGAAGGTGATCCTGCGGCCCAGCACATCGGACAGGACGTCGGCGATGTCCGGGTACGACAGCAGCTGCGGGCCCGCAGCCAGTAGGTCTTGCCCGCGTGGGCACCGGGGTCGGACATCACACGCGCCGCCACGGCCGCGACGTCACGAGCATCGATCAGTCCGACTCGGCCCCTCCCTGTGGAGGCTGCGAAGCTGTCGGTCTGCGCGGTCCTCGGTGCCATGGCGAGCAGGTTCTGCATGAAGGCGTTGCTCCACAGGAGCGTGTATCCCATGTGGGTCAGCTTGACCACGTGCTTGACACGGGCCGCGGCGGTCGCTTCAACGACACCGAGCTCCTCGCCGGGCGCCGCGGGGCTGACCAGCACCACGCCGTCGGCATCTGTCACGGCGTCCTTGACGATCGCCGAGTCCCGCAGATCTCCAACGACGAGCTCGACGCCGGGAATACGCAGACCCTCGTGCCGCCCGACGTCGCGGACAAGCACACGCACACCGGCCCCAGCACTGGCCAACAACAGCGCCGCCTCGGTTCCGGCCTTGCCGGCCGTGGCCACCAGGATCATTGTTGCTCCTTCGAAGTCGGTCCGGGCAAGTCTGTCGCCGGCGGCGCGGGCGATCAACGAGACTTGTCGCAACGCAGCGATTAGTCTCAGTAATTGATGGAGATCTCGGTGGAGTTGCAGGAGTTGCGAATCTTCCTGGTCCTGGCAGAAGAGCGGCACTTCGGTCGGACTGCCTCGCGCCTGTTGCTGTCGCAATCCCGGGTCAGCCAGGCCATTCGGTCGCTTGAGCGCAAACTGGACGGCAGACTGTTCGAACGCACCAGCCGCTCGGTACACCTCACCGCGTTCGGCGAGGTCGTGCGTGACGACGTCGGGCAAGCGTACGCAGCCCTCGTCGAGGCACTTCAGCGCAGCAAGCACCGGGCGAGCTCGGTCGTCGGCACCGTCCAGCTGGGCATCTACAACAACTCGCTCAACGCCGGCCCGCAGATGACGGCGGTCGTGCGCGCCTTCACCGCCGCCCACCCCTCCTGCGCGGTTCATTTCGTCGACGTCGGTTCGGTACCCGATCCACTGGCGCTCTTGCGCAGCGGGCAGGTGGACCTCTACACCGCGAGGCTGCCACTTGATCAGCCCGACCTCACGATCGGCCCCGTGCTGGTGCGGCAACGACGCGTGCTGCTCGTCGCGGCGACCGATCCCTTGGCCGGCCGCGAATCGATCGACTACGACGAGATCGGAGAGCGCCCGGTGGGCACCCTCGGCCCCACACAGCCCCCCGAGTTCGCCGAGGCGTTCATCCCGTCCGTCACCGGCACCGGCCGACGGGTGCAGCGCACCGTCGGTAACCTCGGAACCGCCGTAGAGATCAACATGCAAGTCGCCCTCGGGCAGCTCGTCCATCCCACCGTGGAGGGCTGGACCGAGCACCACTACCACCCCGACGTCGTTGCGGTCCCGATCCGGGATCTCCCGCCGTCCGAGACAGCTCTTTGCTGGCTCACCGCCGTGAACAACCCGCGCACCAGCGCCTTCGTCGAGCAAGCCGTCGCGGTACTCGCGCAGTCGGACTCGCACCGCTGAGGCGATCTCAGCCAGGTCGTCGAGGTGGCGCGAGCGGACGCGCGGTCGCGGAGGGGCACCTCACCGGCGATTCCCCTTGGCCCAGCCCGCGTTCTGGACCCCGGAGCGCAGGCTGTCGAGGAGCACGGTGAAGCGCCCACAGCGTCGTGGTCACCAGGCGCGGGCCGAGGCCCCCGTCGCAGCGCCACCGCCTCGAGCTGCTTTTCCCGTGTTCCCCGGGCACGAGCAACGCTGCGGTCTCGTGCGGCGAGGTGGTGCGCGCACCTGGCGCCGATGGTGCCGGCTGGGAGGACCACGGTGTGCGCCCGGAGCCGCGAGCGGTGGTCCGGTGGGGCTGATGACGCGGGATGACCGTGCCTTGGATGTGACCAGCGAACGAGCACAGTGGACTCAACGACACATTGGCGATCTGGTCCACTCGGGGGCGGTGAACCACGACAACTGCGTGCGAATTCAGGTTTCCTCGCGGTGAGCTGAGCAGTTCCGCATCCCGCGCGGGCCTTTCGACGGGGCACGCTCCTCGGCTGCCCAACACGTTCTCGGGGCGATCCGTGCGCCCGCGTCGTTCAAGACCACGCAGATCGACTCGGTTCCGGGATTCTTCCCCTCAACGACCCGCTGGGGCGCGGAACCGTCAGGAGTGCCGTGCCGTCGATCTCGGCGCGCTTGCCCCACATCCGCAACACCTCCGGGTGCACATCCAGCCGGCCCGCGACCCCCGGCGGATCGCCGACCGCCGCCATCCACTGCCTCTCGGCCGCGATCGCCTCCGGTGCCAACCGCGTCGCCCATTCACGCAGCTCATCGCTGTACTTCCCCGGTGCCGGCATGCCCTGTGTCGTTCCTGGAATCACAGCCTGCACAAAACCCGGGGCGCATCACAAGCACGCCCCTGCGGATCCCAGGGCGGTGGATGCCAGCCGGCGCCGCGAAACCAAGCCAGATCATGACCGCCAATACCACAACGGCCGCAGTGATCGCCATCGCGGCGAAAGCTTCTTCGAAGCCCCGAAGTCGATAGTCCACATCGGCGGACCTCACTCACGCAATCGGATCAGTGCAGGAACCTCCGTGGGGCTGACGGGTGACGGCTTCCCTCCGCTGCGTCTGTGCCTCGTTGATCGCCTCGACCAGCGCGTCGATTACCGCGGAGCGGATCAACTACGCCGCAACCGTCTGGGCGGTCCTCGTTCCGCACGATGACGATCACTCCCGACGCCAAACGGGATCGCCATTCGGCCGCGATGCTCGGCCGTCGGTTCGGGGTGGCCACGGTCGCCGACGCCGGCCTCACGCGCCACCACCGATCCCCGTGCGGCGGTCAAACGATCGGATCAGGGTACACCGGGAGCGCCTCCGTGCTGTTCGCGTAGCTCTCCCACGCGCTCGCGAGCACAGCACACGCGTTCCGCAGCTCCGGCTCCGGGAGCGAATACGGCAGGCGGATGAACCGGTCCAGAACACCGTTCGGCGACAAGCGGGTGCCGGGCAGCAGGAGCAACTGGTGCCGCAGCGCGTGCTGGGCGAAGGCGCTGCTGGATCCGGAGGGCAGCATCGCCCAGCCCGAGAGTCCACCGGCCGGCCGGCTGACGGTCAGCCCGAGGGCGCGGGCGCTCTGAAGCGCCAGCTCGCGCTGGCGGGCCAGACGCTGCCGCCGGGTGACCAGGTACGTGTCCAGACCGCCTCCGAGGAAAAGACGTGCGGCCGCGAGCTGCTCCAGCAGTGGCGTGCTCAGGGTCGAGGTGAGCTTGAGGCTCGCGAGGGCCTGGATGGTCGTGGGCTCCGCGCGAACCCACCCGATCCTGAGCCCGGCCCACACGCATTTGCTCAGGGACCCCACGGTGATCGTGTTCCGCGCCGGCGCGAACGTGGCCAGGGGGGCCGGCATCACGAGGTCCTCGTCCACGGCGAGCTCCACGTTGGTCTCGTCCACGACGAGCGTGAGTTTCTCGCGTGCGGCGAACTCGGCCAGGTTCTCGCGAACGTCCTGTCCCATCAGGCGTCCCGTCGGGTTGTGGAAGTCCGGTGTCAGGTACGCCACCCTGGCCCGGTTGCGCCGCGCCAGGGTGGCCAGTCGTTCGACGTCCCAGGACGTCTCGCTGATGTCGAGACCGATGAGGTCGGCACGCGCTTGCCGGAGCCGGTCGATGACGCCAGCGTAGGCGGGTGACTCCAGCAGGACGGCGTCTCCCGGCTGGATCAGCAAACGGGTCACCAGGTCGATCGCATGCTGGGCGCCGGAGGTGACGAGGATCTGTTCGGAGTTGGTCGGAAGTCCCCGTCGCTCGAACCGGCGGGCGACGGCCTTCCGCAGTTCAGGAATGCCCAGCACGTCGTAGCCGTCACGGGCCGTGAACGACGCGACGTCGGCGGCGGCGCGCCCCAGGACCTCCACCACGACGTCGTCGGCACGGGTCGTCGCCTTCGACAGATCGAGGGGACCCGGCAGCGGCCCCGCCGCGGGGAGCCAGGAGCCGGATCTGGTGGTGGAGTCGTCGGGGAGCCGGACGTAGTTGCCGGAACGCGGATGGGAGTCGAGCAGCCCGGACTGCCGCAGCTCCTCGTACACCCTGACCGCCGTACTGCGGCTCAGGCCGAATCCCTCCGCGATGTGGCGGTGGGAGGGCAGCCGATCCCCGGGCGCGAGACGGCCGTCCAGGATGGCGTCCGTCAGCGCTCCGGACATTCGCCGGTACAGCGGCCCTGGCCTGCTCTGCCAAGGACCTAGAAGGCGTACCAGCCGGTCCAGTGACAGAGCAGCCTGCGATCTAGAGGTGACAGACATGGAAAAAACATACCAGCAATTGTCATCTGGCCTCTAATTATCAGGCCAGATTCGTCTTACCGTCAGCACCGTGAACATCACTACCTCGCTCATCCACGGTGACGACCACCTCCACTGGGACGCGGCTGTGACCCCGTCGATCGCGCAGGGCTCGAACTGGGAACTGCCCAGCACCGAGGTCCTGGCCCAGGTGGCGACGGAGCCGCTGTACCCCTACATGTACAACCGCAAGGGCAACCCGAATCACGAGCAGGTGGCCGCGATCCTGGCGCAGCTCGAGGGCGGCGAACGGGCACTGATGACCGCGTCCGGGATGTCGGCCGTGTCGACGCTGGCACTGGCACTGGTGCAGGCCGGCGATCACGTCGTCGTGCAGCGGAGCATCTACGCGGGGGTCAGCAACCTCTGTCACAACGTGCTTCCGCGGCTCGGCGTCGAGTGCACCTTCGTCGACCAGACCTCGACCGAGAGCTTCGAGACCGCGATCCGGGAGAACACGCGGCTGGTGCTGCTGGAGACGCCCAGCAACCCGCTGCTGGAGATCACCGACCTACCCGCGGTGGCGGAGATCGCCCACGCGGCCGGCGCCTACGTCGCGACCGACAACACCTTCGCGACCCCGCTGAACCAGCAACCGCTGGCACTAGGCAGCGACTTGTCCTGGCACAGCTGCACCAAGTACCTGGGCGGCCACTCGGACCTGCTCGCCGGCGCGGTGATCGGCTCCCAGGAGCTCATCGACCGGATCTGGCACACGCACGAGGTCCTCGGCGGGGTGCTGGCTCCGTTCAACGCCTGGCTCCTGCTGCGCGGTCTGCGGACGCTGTCCGTGCGGATGGCGCGGCACAACGCCAACGGGCTCGCTCTGGCCCGGGCGCTGGCGACCCATCCCGCCGTGTCCGCCGTCAACTACCCCGGGCTCGAGACCCACCCCGGGCACAAGATCGCCGCGCACCAGATGAACGGGTTCGGCGGCATGCTGTCCTTCACGCTTGCGGGTGGGTTCGAGGCGGCCTCGGCGTTCGTCACCGGCCTCAAGTACGCCAAGCACGCCTCCAGTCTCGGTCACGTGGGATCACTCGTCATCCATCCGGCCGCGATGTGGGGCGCGGCCATGACCCCCCAGGAACTCCGGGACGCCGGCGTCGATCCGGGTCTCATCAGGTTCTCCGCCGGTATCGAAGACGAGGAAGACCTGGTCGAGGACGTGCTCCACGCACTCGAGACGAGCGGGCGTCCTTGATGGCCACGGCCTTCCCTTCCCATGACGAGACCCGCGCCGAGATGGCGCGGCTCGTCGAGGCCGCGGTGAAGACTGCCGACATCGCCGCCGATGACGAGCTGATCGTGCGCGACCCGGACGACGGCAGCGCGGTGGCCTCCTTGCCGCAGCAGGATCACCGAGCGGTCGAAGCGGCCGTGACGGCGGCTTCGACCGCGGATGTCCCGCTGCCACTGGACGAGCGGATCCGCATCCTCGAGGCCGTCGTCGGCATCGTGTCCGCCGAGTTCGACGTGTTCGCACACGTGATCATGTCCGAGGGCGTCAAGACGATCCGTGAGGCCCGGGCCGAGGTGGACCGGTGCATCGAGACGCTGAAACTCAGCGCGGAGGCGGCCCGCACGGTTGCCGGACAGCTGATCCCGGTGAACTCCACGCGCCGGCTCCGCGCCCACACCGGCTACTACCGCTACCGGCCGCTCGGGGTGGTCGCGGCACTGACCCCGTACAACGACCCGTTGAATCTCGTCGCGCACAAGGTGGGACCGTCGTTCGCCGCGGGCAACCACACCATCTTGCGCCCGGACGAGCGGACCCCGGTGTCGGCACTTCTGCTGTGCCACGCGTTCTGGCGAGCCGGCACCCCTCTCCCGCAACTACAGATCGTCCTGGGTGAGGGGAAGACGGTGGTGCCCCCTCTCGTGTCGGACCCGCGGGTCCGGGCGATCACCGCGACGGGAGGACAGCGACTGCGACGCGAGATCGAGCGCGTCGCCGGGGCCCGGCGGATCCTGCTGGAACTGGGCGGAGTGTCCCCTGCCATCGTGACCCGGGACGCCGATCTCGCCCTTGCCGCGACCCGGCTCGCCGACGCCGCCCGGGGTGCCGCCGGCCAGAACTGCCTGCACCCGCAAGCTGTGTTCGTCGAAAGGCCGGTCCACACCGAGTTCCTCCGTTTGCTGTCCGAGCAGCTGGAAAAAACCGTGAGCGGGCCGAAGGCGGATCCCGCCACCGACATGGGCCCGCTGATCGACACTGCCGCTGTGTCCCGTGTGGACGCGCTGGCCGCCGACGCACTCGACCGGGGTGCGTCGCCGGTGTATCGGGGGCCAGAAGCGCTCTCGAGCCTGCATCGGCCACTGCTCGTGCTCCGGGACGTGCCCGGCGACGCGCGTCTCTGGCATGAGGAGGTCTTCGGTCCCGTGACAGCGACCCGGCCGGTGGACGATCTGGACCAGGCCCTCGCGCTCGCACGCGGAACCAGCGGCCTGCAGACGTCGGTGTTCACGAGCCGCCTCGACACGGCGGCGACGGCGGCGGCCGTCCTGCCGCACGCCAGCGTCGTGGTCAACGACACCGACACCAGGTTCGACGGGATGCCCTTCGGCGGCGACGGCAGCGCCGGACTCGGTCGCGAGGGGCCGTCGTTCGCGCTCAGGGAACTCTCCTCGGTCCAATCCGTACACCACAACCAGCCGATCGAGCGGCACCTGCCGCGCTAGAGAAGAGGCTCAACGATGAGTTCCGTCTCGACACCTGTCAGCAATGACGCCCGGCTGAAGAAGAAGCTGGGCTGGTTCTCGCTCGCGTCCATGACCTTCGCGAGCATGATGGGCTCCGGCTGGCTGCTCGCGTCCTACTACGCCGCTCAGACCGCGGGGCCGGCCTCGATCGTCTCGTGGATCATCGCGGGCGGCGCCACCGTCCTCATCGGATTCATCTACGCCCATCTCGGTGTGGCCTTGCCACTGGCGGGCGGGAACGTCCGCTGGCCACGGATGACCTCGGGGCCGTTCGTCGGGGCGATCGTCGGCTGGGCGGCCTTCGTCCAGATATCGGTGGCGACGCCCGGCGAGACGACGGCCATCATCCAGTACGTCTCCTCCTCTGTGCCCGGTCTCTTCGGCAACGGCCACCTGACTCCCCTCGGTTTGGCCGCGGCGGTCGCGATCCTCACTCTCTTCGTCGCGCTGAACTACTTCGGTGTCGTGCTGATGGCACGCTTGAACAACGTCCTGGTGGCCTTCAAGGTCGTCGTTCCGGTCGTGGCCGTGGTTTGCATCATCTACAGCGGGTTCGACTCGGACAACATCGCACTCGGCGGGGGCTGGGCGCCGTACGGACCGGGCTCGGCGTTGACGGCGACCACGAGTGGCGGCCTGTTGTTCGCCTTCGCCGGCGTGATGACGCCCGCCGTGATGTCCGGGGAGGCGCGCAACCCACGCAGGGACGTCCCACTCGGGCTGTTCGCGGCCGTCGGCGCCGTCCTCGTCATCTATGTCGGCCTGCAGATCGCCTACCTCGTGGGCGTGCCAGGCGACCTGCTCAGCGGAACGGGGTGGGCGGGCGTGAACTTCACGTCACCGTTCGCACAGATCGCCGTCCTGCTCATGATGCACTGGCTGGCGACACTGCTCATCGTCGACTCGGTGGTCGCTCCGGCGGGCACGCTGTTCACGAGTACCGCCTGGAAAGCGAGGGTGACCTACGGCCTGGCCGAGGACCGCATGCTGCCCGGGGCGGTGGCCGGCGTGCACCGGGGATCCGGAATCCCCCGGTGGGCCCTGCTGGTGAACCTCGCCGTCGCGATCTTTTTCCTGCTCGTGTTCCAGTCGTGGCACGAACTGGTGAAGGTCGCCGGATTCTTCCTGGCCATCGTGTACGCCGGCGCCTCGGTGGCCGCGGGCACGATCGACCTGCATCCCGGCAGGGCCGACACCCGCCCGTGGCTGCGGCACGCGTACCCGGTCGCGGGGCTGTCCTTCGTGGTGTCGGGGTTGTTGTTGTTCTGGTCCGGCTGGCGCAACGGGCGCGACGGCTTCCTGATCATCCTCGCGTTGTTCGTCGTCTACCTCCTCGTCAACCACGTCGGACCGAAGCGGCGCTCCCTGGCAGAGGTGAAGGACGGCTTGTGGTTCGGGGTGTTCATCACCGGTGTCGTACTGGTCTCCTTCCTAGGGACCTACGGCGGCCTGGGCGTCCTCGCGGAACCGTGGGGGTCGCTCGTCGTCGCCGTGATCGCGCTCCTGTGTTACCGGTGGGGAACTCTCAAAGCCCGAGCGCGGATAGCCGCCCAGGCCCCCGTCGAGGAAGCGACCGCTGCGCCATGAAAGCCACTCCCCCGCCCGCGACCGCGCGGCGAACCGAACACGACCTGCTCGGGACCGTCGACATCGACGCGACCGCCTACTACGGGGTGCACACCCGGCGTGCTGTGGAGAACTTTCCGATCACCGGCATCCCGATCAGCAGCCATCCCGACCTCATCGTCGCCCTGGCATGCGTGAAGCAGGCCGCCACGCTCGCCAACGCCCAGCTCGGGCTCCTCGATCAGGAGAAAGCCGACGCGATCGTGCTCGCCTGTGAAGAAATCCGCCGCGGCGAACTGCACACCGAGTTCGTGGTCGACGTCCTGCAGGGCGGGGCCGGGACGTCGACCAACATGAACGCGAACGAGGTCATCGCCAACCGCGCACTCGAACTCCTGGGCCATCGGCGTGGCGACTACGAAGTCGTGCACCCGCTCGAACACGTCAACCTGAGCCAGTCGACCAACGACGTCTACCCGACCGCGGTCAAGGTCGCCCTGCGGTTCACCGTCCACCGGCTGCGTACCGGCATGCTCCATCTGGCCGATGCGTTCGCCACCAAGGCCGAAGAGTTCGCCCACGTGCTCAAGGTGGGCCGGACCCAGCTCCAGGACGCCGTCCCGATGACCCTGGGCCAGGAGTTCGGCACCTACGCGGTGATGCTGGGCGAGGACGCCGAACGCCTGCTTGAGGCATCGGCGCTGATCGCCGAGATCAACCTCGGCGGTACCGCCATCGGAACGGGCCTCAACGCCGACCCCGCGTACGCCGAGCTCGCGTGCGGTCACCTCGCCCGGATCACCGGGCTACCGGTCACCACCGCGGCCGACCTGGTGGAGGCAACTCAGGACGTCGGTGCGTTCGTGCAGCTCTCCGGGGTGGTCAAACGGTCTGCCGTGAAGCTGTCGAAGGTCTGCAACGACCTGCGGCTGCTGTCGTCGGGGCCCAGAACCGGCCTGGCGGAGATCAACCTACCACCGGTGCAGGCCGGCTCATCGATCATGCCCGGCAAGGTCAACCCGGTGGTACCCGAGGTGGTCAACCAGGTCGCGTTCGAGGTCGTCGGCAACGACGTCACCATCAGCCTGGCGGCCGAAGGCGGGCAGCTGCAGCTCAACGCGTTCGAGCCGATCATCGCGCACAGCCTGTTCGAGTCGATCGCGCACCTGACCAATGCCTGCTGGACGCTCGCCGACAGGTGCGTCAGCGGGATCACCGCCAACACCGAGCACCTGCGCCATCTGGCCGAGCACTCGGTCGGCATCGTCACCGCGCTCAGCCCTCGCATCGGATACTCCGCGGCGGCGGAAATCGCGGCCGAGGCCGTCCAGACCGGCCGTCGTGTATCCGACGTGGCCATCGAGCGCGGTCTCCTCAACCGGGCGGAACTCGAGGAACTCCTCCTGCCGGAGAACCTCGTCCCGTCCTTGCGCACGCCGGGGAGCCGGCCCGCAACCGCACCGCCGGTGACGCGGCGGTCGTAGGCGGCGCGACCGGCGGAAGTGCGGGTGGGAAGGGCGGCCGACCCAACGGCGACGCTGGGTCCGGCCACGAACGGGAAGTAGCGGGCGCGGCACCCCCGCTCCGGGGCGAACCGGCCGGGGGCGTGGTACCGGTCGGGCCGTGGTGCCCGCGGGAAGGCGGAACCCGCCGGGTGTGATGTGCTCGACCACTGCTCGGGGAAGCCAACAACCTGGCGGGCAGGCGCAGTGCCTCCGTGATGAGGTGGCCGATCTCGTCAAGCTCGAACAGGTGCGCGAGGCACGCGGGTCCGGGGTTCAGCACCCGAATGACTCCGGTGTGCAGCCGTCGTTCAATATCGGGTTCCTGGCGAGCGGCGCCGGCAACAGGGCGCGTGATCGCCCGGGGCGGTCGCGCCGGGTGGCGATGATGTCGTGGACGGAGTGGCGCAGCGAGGCCCGGGAACGCCCGGAGCATCCCGTTCCCGGGGTGACGACTGCGGTCGTTTCGCTCGCGAGCAGATCGACGAGTGGCCACAGTTGCGGATTGTGATCGTAGTCGGGCGATACCGCGATCACGCCGGGCGCCGCTTCGAGGTAGTGGTGCATTCGCGCATGACCGAGCCAAGCGGGCCAGGCTTGTGACTCGGCCCGTGCGGGGTGCCGGAGGGGCTGAGGACGACATCACCCGGCTTGAGCTCCTGCGGAGGTCCCTCGGTCCTGATCAGCCAGGCGCTTCCTCGGTCGATTGGCTGTCACAGCGGCCCACCGTGGACACCTCGTGCGGGCGACCGACATTTCAATCGGATTGATCCGGCGTGCGGCGCAGCGCTTGTCGCCCTATCGCGGATGTTCCGCGGAAGTGATGGACGCGACCAGTCTGCAGTACAGCGATGACGAGTTCGACGCGGCATTGTCGATGTTGGGCGTGCTGCATCTCGGAAAAGCCGTGCCGAAATGGCTCGGGTGGTGCGACCTGGTGGCGTCGTCAGTCTGGTGCACCGGGCGGGCCCGGTGGGCGCAGGGTTCATTTTCGTGCCCCTGGCCCGTGCCCTCAATCGCCTGGAAGACCCCGAGGTCGGAAACATCTCGTTCGCCGTAACGTGGCCCACGAGCGCGCCCACCTGCACCTGCGCCACCACCTGTTCCTGATCACCGTGGCGCTGTCCTCGGCCCTCAACCCGCTGCTGCGCCCGCTCGGCACCGCCACCGCGTTCGCCCTCGAACGATGGGCCGACGAAACCGCGGCCACCCACCTCGGAGATCGCAGCCTCGTCGCGCGAGCGGTCGCGAAAGCCGCACTCGCCGGCCGCACGCCCCACCCGTTCGCCCTGGCCGCCAGCGGTGGTCCCGTACCCCGCCGGGTGTCCGCCCTGCTGGCGGCACCGGCCCCCACCAGGCCAGCCGCCATGCTGGCCGGCGCCCTCGTACTCGGCCTCGCCGCACTGTCGGCGCAGACCGCCCTCGACGGCGCATCCGACCTGCACGACGGCATCGAGATCGCGCAAGCAACAGCTCCCGGGCAGAACCCGGCCGCGCACCACGGCGCACCAGCCCACGTGGTTGTCTCGCATACCCGCTGATGCCCGCAGCCAGCCGGCATCGCACGCTCTGCCGCAGCGCCACCGAGCCAGCGAGCATCAGCCATCGACAGCGTCAGCGGGCCGCGTACGGCGGGCGTAGCCGGTTCCGGGGCGGGCCGTTCACCGCGCGGCCAGGGGCAGCCAGACCGCGTCCGCCGACCGCCGCTTCCTCCCCGTCGACGACGCCGACCCGTCGCACAGCCGGTGCCGAAGTGCGGAGTTGATCGCGGTGATCGGGCAGGTCGACTACTTCCCGCACCGGCCGACCTGGGACGAGGCCCGCCGGACCACGCCAGGCGTGGTCCGGCGGGCCTTCAGCTCATCCGTGATCGGCGCCGGAGTCCGCTGCGAGGAAGGGCAGGACCACATCGAGGAAGGCCTCGGGGTTTTCCTCGGCGATGTAGTGTCCCCCACGCAGGACGACGCCGGTGATCTCCGAGATGACCGGGCGCATCTCGGCTTCGACGTCGAGACCGGCGTCGGTGCCCGAGATCGCCAGCACCGGGATGTCGAGGGGGAGCTTCTTGCGCTGTTCGCTCTGCTCGAGGATCTGGTCGATTTCGCGGTAGAACTCGAAACTGGCGTGCAGGGCGCCGGGCATCCGCAGCGCCTGCACGTAGACGTCGACCGCGGCCGCCGGGATGGCGGTGGGGGTCGCGGCCTTCGTGGCGAACTGGTGGCCGAAGTAGAGGTGCTCGCGGCCTTCGACGAGTTTCTCGTTGATGTCGTAGGCGCGGTTGAACGGGAAATGCCATTCGAAGTCGTTCCACCAGCGGGTGCCGATGAGGGGCGGCGAGGTCGAGATACCGGGGATGATCATCTCGGCGAGCACCAGCCTCGTGATGGCGCCGGGGTCGTCGACGGCCATCGCGAACGCGGTCCACCCGCCGACGTCGTGGGCGACCATCGCGAATTGCTCGTAACCGAGGACCCTCATCAATTGGTGGGTTTCGCGGGCCAGGGTGGCCGAGTCATAGCCCTTGCGCGGCTTGTCGGACAGCCCGGTACCGCGGGGATCGACCGCGATCACCGTGTGGTTCCGGGCGAGGGCGGGCAGCACGAGACGCCACTGGTACCAGAACTGCGGCCAACCGCCCAGCAGCAGCAGCGGCGCACCTTCGCCACCGACGACGATGTGCAGGTGCACGCCGTCGACGTCGACGAGGCGGCTGGTGAAGGTGTCGGCGAACCCGTCCGGAAGGCCGGGAGTTCCGGTGACGGAACCGAAACCGCCGACCGGGTGACCGGCTCGCGCCGGGTTCGGGGATGTCGTGGTCATGGTGGATCCTTTCGTGTGCGGCAGGAACATGCGGTCAGGACGTGGGGCCGGGCCGTTGCACCCCCGGTGTGAAGGCGTGCTTCCGGGACACGAAGGTGATCACCAGTGCCGTGGTGACCAGTGCCAGCAGAGTCCAGGGGAAGGCGCCCGCACCGGCGGTGCCCAGCAGGATCGCGCCGAGGGCGCTGCCGCCGAAGATCGCGAGGTTCCACGCCGTGGAGACCAGTGCCGCGGCCGTGTCGACGTGCGGTGTGGCCGCATTGAGGACCGCGGTGTTGAGCTGTGTCGACGCTCCGCCGAAGGTCAGGCCCCAGACGACCACGGCGGCGTAGAGCACTGGCGTCACCCGGCTCGCGACACCCAGCACCACGGTGGCTCCCGCGAAAGCGGCCAGGCTGCACAGGGTCAGCCTCCGCAGCGCGCGGTCGACCAGCTGACCGGTGACCCAGATCCCAGCCAGTGCGGCGAGGCCGAAGACGAGGAGGACGACCTCCACCCGCCCGGGGCCGCCCACGGCGGCCAAGTAGGGCGCGAGGTAGGTGTAGAGCAGGTTGTGGGCCAGCATCCAGCCGAGGACGACCGCGAGCCCTGGCCGCACCCCCGGCGTGCCCAGCACCCTGAGGACGGGAGTCCTGGCCGTGGCGCGGCTGGCGCCGGGAACATCCGGCGCGCTCGACGCCATCCATCCGAGTGCCACGACCGCGAGGACGGACAGCGCGGCGAAGGTCCACCGCCATCCCAGGAGCGTGCCGCCGAACGTGCCCAGCGGAGTGCCGACGGACAGCGCGGCCGGAACACCGGCCATGGCCACGGCCAGGGCGCGGCCGGCGCGGGAGGGTGGGGCGATGCCTCGCGTGTAGCCGGGGATCAGCCCCCAGAGCAGACCGGAGCACATGCCGCCGACCGCACGGGCGACCAGCGTCAGCACGTAGGCGTCCGACACCGCGGTGACGGTGTTGGTGATCACGAACCCGGCGACGGCCGCGAGGTAGACGGGTTTGCGTCGAAGACCGCGGGTCAGCGCGATCACCGGTAGCGCGGCGACGACGGTCCCGGCCGCGTACACGCTCACGAGTTGCCCGGCGGCGCCCTCGCTCACCCTGAGGCCGGCCGCGATTTCGGGCAACAGCCCTGCGGGCAGCGTCTCCGTCATGATCACCACGAAGCCGGTCAGCGCCATGGCCGCGAGCGCGGACCACGGCAGGCGCGGTCCGTCCCGGCCGCTGCTCGAGCCGGCGGGACGCGTGGCTTGACGCGGCGGGCTGACCGTCGAGCGGCCAGCGATTTCTGGATTAGCCATGCCAGAAGTCTGCGCCGCCCGGCTCGCCGCAGTCAATGAATTCTGGATCACATGATCTGGAAATCGGCGCGGTTTTCGGTAGTGTTCTCCGGTGAAGCAGTATTGGAGGGGTAGCAGATGGCACGCACCGGACGCCCACGAGAGTTCGACGTCGACTCAGCTCTCGATACCGCGCTGCGCCTGTTCTGGCAGCACGGCTACGAAGCCACGACGCTCGCGCAACTGCGGGAGGCGATGGGCATCTCCTCGGCGAGCTTCTACGCCGCCTTCGGTTCCAAGGAAGCCCTGTTCGACTCCGTGGTCGGTCGCTACGCAGGCTCCTACGGGCAGGTCACCGACGACGTCGGCGATCCCGCACTGAGTCCCCGCGAGGCCGTCGAACGCGTCCTGCGCCGCTCGGCCGCTATGCAGACCGACCCCGCGCACCCCGCCGGATGTCTCGTCGTCCTGGCCGCGACCACCGGATCGGATGCGGGCCACCGGGCACGGGACCTCCTGCGCACGCGCCGGGACCTGGTCCGGCGGAATCTCGAGAACTGTGTCAAGCGTGCGATCGGCACCGGTGAGCTCCGCCCCGAGACGGACCCGGCTGCGCTCGCGTGCGCGCTGGAGAGCTTCCTGTGGGGCATCTCCACCGAGGCGCGTGACGGCGTGGACGTCGACGTCCTGTCGCTGGCCATCGATCACGTCCTGCAGATCTGGGACAACGCCCGGGTTCCGGCAGCGGTGTAGCCGACACGGGAGCAGGAGCCCGGAAGCTCCGGTCAGGGCACGACGACCGGCGGCACCGCTTTCGGCGGCCGGCGGCCACGGTGTGGCCCGCACCGGTGTTCCGGTGGGGCCTTCGGTTCATTTCGGGCGGTCCCGGCCGACCGTCCTTGCCGGGAGCGCCCGCCGCACAACGGTCCTGGTGCTGCTCCGGAGTAGCGCGAGCGGCAGGGGGACCTTCGTCCGGCGCGCCGAGAGGTCCGTGCGGCTACAGGTCTCCCAGTGCGGTGACCGGCGCTTCGACGCAGTCGGCGACGAAGCGGAGGAACCCGCCCGCCGTGCCCCCGTCGCAGACGCGGTGGTCGAAGGCCAGGGTCAGCTGGCACACCTTCCGCGCCCGCACCTCGCCGTCGACGATCCACGGCCGTGCCACGATCCGCCCGATGCCGAGGATCGCGGCCTCGGGGTGGTTGATGATCGCCGCGGAACCGTCCACTCCGAACACCCCGTAGTTGTTCACCGTGAACGTGCCACCCGTGAGCTGGTGGGGGGACAGCTGCCCCGCGCGCGCCGCGGCCGTGCGGGCCGCGATCGCCGCCCCGAGCTCGCGGGTGCTCATCCGGTCCGCGTCGGGCACCACGGGCACGACGAGCCCCCGCTCGGTCTGCGCCGCGAAACCGAGGTGGACCGCGCCGAGCACGACGATTTCCTCCCCTTCCACGCGGGCGTTGAGCTCGGGGAACCGCCGCAGCCCGGCGACCGTGAACCGCGCCAGCAGCGCGAGCAGGCTGACCGGGCGTGCGGGATCCGCCGCGTTGAGAGCCTCGCGCGCGGCCAACAGCGCGGTGGCGTCGGCGTCGACCCAGACCGTCGCCTCCGGAATCTCCCGCCGGGAGGTGCTGAGCTTGTCGGCAATCACCTTCCGCAGTCCCCGCAACGGAACCCGCCGGTCGCCGTCACCGTCCCGGCGTCCCTTCCGCTCCGCCAGTGCGGCCTCCACGTCCGCACGCCGGATAATGCCCCCGGGACCGGAACCGGAGATGCCGTTGAGGTCCAGGCCGTTGTCGCGGGCCAGCTTGCGGACCAGCGGCGAGATGACCCCGGCGGCCCCCGCGGGCCGGTCCAGCACCACGGTGCCCGCTCGCCTCTGGCGCCGTCGCGGGGCCGCGTTCGGCGTGCCGTACCCGATCAGGACGTTCCCGCTCCCTTCAGCCGCGGTCACCACGCCGGGTTCGGTGAAAGCGCTTTCTGCCACGGTGATCAACGGCTTGCCCACCTCCAGTGCCTCGCCGGGCTCGCCGTGCCGCGCCATGACGACCCCAGCGAACGGCGCCGGAACCTCCACGGCCGCCTTCGCGGTCTCCACCTCCACCACCGGCTGGTCGACGGTGATCGTGTCCCCCACCTCCACCAGCCACCGCACGATCTCCGCCTCGGTGAGGCCCTCACCGAGGTCGGGCAGCAGGAAGTCAGGCACCGTGCACGCCCCCGGCGGTCACGACCTCGTCGTCCCACTGCAACCGGTCCACGGCATCGAGGATGCGGTCCACCGTGGGCAGGTGGTGCTGCTCCAGCTTCGGGGCGGGATAGGGCACGTCGAAGCCGGTCACGCGCAGCACCGGTGCCTGCAGGTGGTGGAAGCACTGTTCGCTCAGCCGCGCCGCGATCTCCGCGCCGTACCCGCAGAACCCGGCCGCCTCGTGCACCACCACGGCGCGCCCGGTGCGGCGCACCGACTCGGTCATCGTCTCGTCGTCGACCGGGGCCAGCGTGCGCAGATCGACAACCTCCAGGTCCCGGCCCTCGGCGGCGGCCGCCTCCGCCGTCTCCAGCGCCGTGGCGACCATCGGCCCGTAGGCGATCAGCGTGGCGTCCGTGCCGGGTCGCCGCACCACCGCCCGGTCGAACGGGGTGCCGTCCCGTCCGAAGGACACCTCGTCCTTGGTCCAGTACCGGCACTTCGGTTCCAGGAACACCACGGGGTCCGGGCATTCGATCGCGTCCCGCAGCAGGTCGTAGGCGTCCTGCGGCGTCGCCGGTGTCACCACGCGCAGCCCGGCGGTGTGCGTGTAGTAGACCTCGCTGGAGTCGCAGTGGTGTTCCACGCCGCCGATCCCGCCGGCGTAGGGGATCCGGATCACCATCGGCAGCTCCAGCCCGCCGCGGGTGCGGTTGCGCAGCTTCGCGACGTGGGAGGTGATCTGCTCGAAAGCGGGGTAGGCGAACGCGTCGAACTGCATCTCCACCACCGGCCGGAACCCGCCCATCGCCAGGCCGACCGCGTGTCCGACGATGCCGGATTCGGCCAGTGGCGTGTCGAAACACCGCTCCTCGCCGAAATCCCGGGTCAGCCCGTCGGTCACGCGGAACACCCCGCCCAGGGTGCCCACGTCCTCCCCGGACACGAGGACCCGCTCGTCCTCCTTCAGCGCATCGCGCAGTGCCGCGTTGAGCGCCTGTGCCATCGTGATCTGCTCCACGTCACGCCTCCTGTGCGGCGAGTTCGGCCGCCAGCACCGCGCGCTGGGCGGCGAGCCGGCGCGGCGGCCCGGCGTAGACGTGTTCGAACAACTCCAGCGGCTCGACCGCGGGCTCGTCGTTCATGCCGGCCCGGAACCGGGCGGCGAACTCCTCGGCCGCGTCCTGGTCCGCCACCACGTCGGCGTCGCTGAGCACGCCGCGGTCACGCAGGTGCTTTTCCAGCCGTGTCACCGGATCGGCGGCACGCCACCGGTCCACCTCGGCCGGGTCGCGGTAGCGGGTGGCGTCGTCGGCGTTGGTGTGCGCGTCCATCCGGTAGGTGTGGGCCTCGACCAGGAACGGCCCCTCGCCACGCCGCGCGTGCGCCACCGCCTCGTCCAGCACGGCGAGCACCGCCACGAGGTCGTTGCCGTCGACCTGCTCGGACGGGATGCCGTAGCCGATCCCCTTGTACGCCAAGGACGGCGCCGCGGTCTGCTTCTCCAGCGGCACCGAGATGGCGTACCGGTTGTTCTGCACGAAGAACACGACCGGAGCGCGGAAGACCGCGGCGAAGTTGAGCGCCTCGTGGAAGTCGCCTTCGCTGGTGCCGCCGTCACCGATGAGCGCCAGCACCACGTTACCCGCACGCCGCCGCCGGAAGGCGTCGGCCAGCCCCGCGGCGTGGAGGGTCTGGGTGGCCAGCGGGGTGCACTGCGGCGCGGTGTGGGTGGTGCGCGGGTCGTAGCCGCAGTGCCAGTCGCCCCGCAGCAGCGTCATGACCTCCACGACGTCCAGGCCGCGCGCGACCAGCGCCATCGAGTCGCGGTAGGTCGGGAACAGCCAGTCGTCGCCGCGCAACGCCAGCACCGCCCCGATCTGACAAGCCTCCTGCCCCGCCGCGGAGGGGTAGACCGCGAGCCTGCCCTGCCGGGTCAGCGCGGTCGCCTGGGTGTCGAACCGCCTGCCCAGCACCATCCGCCGGTAGCCGTCCCGCAGCCGTTCCGCCGAGGGTTCCCCGTAGCCCGCGGGAGCCGGGCACGCGGTGCCGTCCTCGGCCACGAAGCGCACCGGCCCGGCTGTCGGCAGCAGGTCTGCCGGTGCCCGTTCCCCACCCGTCATCGCACATCGCCCTCCACCATCCGCTTGGCGCCGATGCTGGCCGATGGCAGACTACGTGTCCACAAAGAGCCGAAAATCAGCGACAACTGGTCGCTGTGAAGGGGGCAGTGCGGCGACATGTCCACGACGGATCCTCCTTCCCCGCCACAGCATGGACAAACGGCGAAGCGCCTCGACGCGATCGACAGGGCCATGCTCGCGGAACTGGTCGCCGACGCCCGGATCTCGATCCGCGCGCTCGCCGACCGGCTCAGCATCTCCCGCGCCAACGCCTACTCACGCCTGGACCGGCTGACCCGGGACGGGGTGATCACCGGGTACGGGGCACGGCTGGACCCATACCGCGCCGGACTGGGCACGAGCGCCTACGTGTGGTCAGCGTCGAGCAGGCCGCGTGGCGGCAGATGCGCGCGGGCCTGCGCACCATCCCCTACGTCGAGCACATCGCGATGGTGGGCGGGGATTTCGACGTGCTGCTGCTGGTGCGCACACCGGACAACGCCACCCTGCGCGATGTCGTGCTCGAACGCATCCAGGCGGTCGAAGGGGTGCGCTCGACGCGCACGTGGCTGATCTTCGAGGAAACGACGGGCCCCGGCGCGGTGACTTTCGGCCTCACTCCGTCGTGACGTCGCCGAAGCCCGCCTCGATCGTGCGCATCCGCTCGTCGGCGGCGCCGCCGAGCCGGGCGTGGACGGCGAACACCAGCGCTTCGACCAGCGCGGTCGCGGCCACGAGGCTGTCGAACGATCCGGCGGCCTCGACTCGGGCGGACAACACGACGTCGGCGAAGTCCGCCGCGGGTGAGAGCCAGGGGTCGGTGACCAGGACGATCTTCGCGCCCCGCCCGGCGGCGGCCTTCGCCAGCGCGATCGTGTCCCTCTGGTAGCGCCGGAAGTCGAAGACCACGCAGACGTCGCGGCGGCCGAGATCGACGACGAAACCCGGGTCCTCGTGCGGGTTCACGGCGTGCACGGAGGTGCCCGGGCGCATGAGGCGCAGATGCAGGTCGAAGTAGGTGGCCAGCAGGTGCGAGAACCGGCCGCCGAACACCGTGATCCGCTTCGCCGGACCGCACAGCAGGGCGACGGCCCGTTCGAACTCGTGCTCGGGCAGCACCGAGAAGGTGTGCTGGATGGCCTTGCTCGCGGTCTCCGCCACGACACTCGCGAGCTCCGACGTCGCCGAATCGGCGGTGATCCGCGCCGGCAGCGTCAGCGGCGACGCGCGCCGGGCCTGCACCTCCTCACGCAGCGCGTCCTGGAAGTCCCGGTACTTGCCGAAACCGAGGCGCCCGATGAACCGCAGCACGGTGGGAGCGCTGATGCCGACCTTCTGTGCGAGGGAGTTGGTGGACTCCAGCCCGGCCGCCGGGTAGTTCGCGAGCAGCGCCCGGGACAACTTGAGCTCGGCGGGCGAGAGGGACTGCTGGATCCGCCGGATCCGGTCCGCGACGGTCGGGCTGTCTCCCACTCCACCGGTCCGCGGCGGTGTGCTCACGGGCGACCTCCGGTCCCTTCGGCCGAGGCGTGCTTGCTGTCGGGAACCTTCTTAGCACCTCCGGTGACGACCTCGGCCGCCGCCAGGTACCCGGCCAGCAGCGCGCCGGCCACGTGTCCGACGTACTCGTCTCCCGGCGCGTAGGTCGCGGAGTGCAGCCGCTGCCCCGCTCCCCCGGTGCCGACGAACATCATCAGCGAGGGCATGGCCTGGGAGAAGTAGGCGAAATCGTCCGAGCCCGCCGAGCGCAGCGTGTCGTCCACCTCGGCCCCCAGCCGCCGCAACAGCGGGGCGGCCGCCCGGGCGATGCCTGCGTCGTTCTCCAGCACCGGTTCCCCCTCGGTGACCTCGACCCTGCCCGTGCAGCCGTGCGCGCGCGAGACGAGGTCCACGGTCTCCGCGAGCCGTTCGAGGATCACCTCGCGCGCCGCGGGGTCCAGCGAGCGGACGGTGCCACGGGCGGTGGCCTCGTCCGGCACGACGTTCGGCGCGGAACCGGCGGCGAGCGTGGTCACGCTGAGCACCACGGGCGTCATCGGATCCGTGCCCCGGCTGACCATGCTCTGCAGTGCCACGACGACGCTGGCCAGTGCCACCACGGGATCCGCTGTCTGGTGGGGGTAGGCCGCGTGCCCGCCGCGGCCCGCCACCGTCACGGTGAACTCGTCGGAGGAGGCGTTGACCGGACCCGGGCTGCACGCCACCGTGCCGGTGGGCAGCAGCGGCTGGACGTGCGCGGCCACGGTCGCGCCCGCCTGCTGTTCGGCGAGTACGCCCGACTCACTGATCTCCAGCGCGCCCGACGGGTAGGTCTCCTCGCGGGGTTGCAGCACGACCACCAGCGGCGCCGGGCCGCCGACGGCCTCGACTGCTCGTGCCAGCGCCACCGTGGCGGCCAGGTGCACGTCGTGCCCGCACGCGTGCATCACGCCCGGGTGCTCCGACGCCCAGGGCAGTCCCGTCCCCTCGGTCACGCTCAGCGCGTCGAGCTCCGCCCGAACCGCCACGGCGGAACCGGTGCCGCCGATCCGCAGCACGGCTCCGGTGCCGGCCACCGGCTGTGCCGACGTGCCTGAGGGCAACGCGGCCAGCACGGTGTCGCGCGTGGCGGCCTCGTCCCCGGAAAGGCGGGGTTTCCGGTGCAGCTCGTGCCGCAGCTGGACGGCGGCGGGCAGCTCCTGCTCCACGCGGTGCCGAAGCCGGTCGAAACCGTCGGTCACCGGGCCGCGCCTTCCCCGCCGGGCAGCCGGTAGACGCGGCGTGCGTTGCCGCCGCCGATCATCCCCGCGACCCGGATCGCGTCGGTGGCCGCCCAGTCCCCGTCGGCCACCCACGTGCCGAGCACCCGCGCCATGCCCCGGCGCCACAGCAGCGCACCGAGGTGGTGCAGTTCCGCGGGTCCCCACGCGTCGGAGGAGAACAGGATCTTGGCGAACGGGGCGAGCTCCAGCGATTCGGCGATCAGGGCGGCCGAGCGCACCCCGGTGTAGTTGATGCCGAGCCCGACATCGAAGTACACGTGCGGATACACCTGCGCCAGATAACCGGCGTGCCGGTGGTAGGGGTAGCAGTGCAGCAGCAGAACGTCCACTCCGGACGGTTCGACCAGTTCGAGCCAGTCGGCCAGCAGCAACGGATCACACCGGTTCAGCCGCAGATCCGGGTCGCCGTAGCCGGTGTGCAGCTGCAGCGGCAGCCCGCGGTCGATGCCGGACCACAGCAGGAACCGCAGCAGCACCGGATCGTCGAGCCGCGAGGTCCCGGCTTCTTCGGTGGTACGCAACCACTTCCCCGCCGCCACCTCGACCTCCGAGCCGTCCGGCCGGTGAGGTTCGAAGTCGAAGCCGTACCGGTAGGCCACGATGCTCTTGAGCCCGACGGCATCCGCCGTGCGCTCGGCCAGCACCTCCGGATACCGCCGGACGAACTCGCGGGCGGAGACCTGCGAGGCGGCGAGCTCCTCGGCGACCGCCTCCAGCCGCACGATCTCGTCCACGCGCGCGTTCGCCGCCGCGGCCATCTCGGCGGGGCCTAGGATGTCGTCTCCGCGGTAGCCGGTCTCCAGCAGGTAGTGCCCGGTACCGGAGGCCGCCAGCAACCGCCGGTTCACCTCGGCGGTGCCCAGCTCCGTCCGGCGCCGCACGTAGTCCTCGGGCGAGGCGTGTGGCTCCAGCCCGAGCACCGGCGCGCACCACCGGAGGACGGCGAAGCCGATCTGGGAGTCGAACTGGGTCGTCCCCGCCGGAATGGGCCGGTCGGACTCGGTCAGCATCCGTTCCAGCGCGTCCCGGCCGACGTCGTCGCGGAGCGCTCCGTGCACGTGGTGGTCGACGAGGGGCAGCTCGCCGAGGAAGTCCTCAATAGACATCGGCGATCTTCCGGATCCGTTGGGCCTCATCGAGACCGGCGACGGTGTCGAGCTCGTGCCGCTTCACCGCGAGGTAGCAGTCCAGCATTTCCCGGTCGAACCACGAGGCCGCCACCCGGTCCTCCCGCAACGACTCCAGTGCCCCGGACAGCGTGGCCGGCAGCCGGGGCACGTCCGCGAGATCCGCCTCCTCGGGCCACACCGCGGGATCGGGATAGACGTCCCCGCCGGTGAGCCCGGCGAGTCCCGCGCGCACCAGCACCGCGAGGGTGAGCCACGGGTTGGCCGTCGCGTCCGCGGCGCGGTACTCCAGGTTGAACTGCCGTGCGGGATCGCCGGGACGCGTGGGGCAGATCCGCACCAGTGCCTCCCGGTTGCGCTCCCCGAGGAAAGCGCCGCTGACACTCCAGTGGCCCGGCACGAGCCGGAGGAACGAAACGGGGCTCGGCGCCGTCCACGCGGTCAGCGCCGCGGCATGCCGCAGCAGCCCGGCGGCGAACCGGGAACCCAGGTGCGACAGCCGCCCCGGCCTGCCCTCGTCGAAAAGGACCGGATCCCCCTTCGCGTCGACCAGGCTCAGGTGGACGTGCACCCCGCTGCCGGTGCCGCCGGGGCGCTGCAGCGGGGCGAACGAGGCACGCAGGCCACGCCGGATCGCGAGATCGCGCACGAGTTCGCGCAGCACGACCGCACGGTCCGCGGCACGCAGGGCGTCGCCGGGCGCGAGCGTGATCTCGAACTGCCGCTCGCCGTACTCGGGCAGCCACGTCTCCGGCTCCAGCCCGCATTCGGTCAGCGTCCGCAGCAGGTCCGCGCCGAACGGTTCGGCATCGCGGTACCGGCGCAACGAGAACGGCGCGGACTCCGGCAGCCCGTCGAGCACGAACTCGTGCTCGAACGCGGCGATCACCTCGATCCCGGTCGCCTCGCGCAGGTCCGCCAGAGCGCGCTTGAGGAAGGTGCGGGGGCAGCAGTTCCACGGGGTGCCGTCGGGCAGGGTCTGGTCGGCCAGGTACAGCCGCAGGCCCGGCCGGTCCCCGTCGGCGGCCAGCTCGACCGCCGTCGCCTCGTCCGGCATCAGCCGGAGGTCACCGGTGGCGCCGAAGGGGCTTGCCGGGGCGATCTCCTCGAACGCGGTCAGGCCCAGGTTCGCCGGCACCCAGCCCAGCCCGGAGTCCAGCACCGCGTCGTGGGCTTCGGCCGGAACGGCGCGGCCTCGCACGTGCCCGGCCAGGTCGCAGGTCGCGACGAAGACGTCGGCGCTCACGCCGGTTCCCCGTCCGCGACGCCGCAGAAGTCCATCGCGGTCAGCGCGTAGGTCTTCGCGGCGGTGATCAGCTGGTGGATGGGCACGTACTCGTCCTCCGCGTGGGCGGTGCGGCCGACGCCGGGACCGTAGACGAGACCGTCGACGCCCTTGGCGTCCAGCCAGGTCAGGTCGCACACGCCGAGGAAGCCCTCCTGCACCGGCGGGGTGGAGACCTCGAACCCGCCGACCGCGTCGCTGTGCGCGCCGATCAGGCTGGCGACCAGCTCGTGCCCCGAGGGCGTGGTGTAGGGCGGCCACAGCAGTTTCCACTCGAACACCGGGGGGTGCTGCCGCAGCCAGGAGTCGTTCGCGCAGGCCCGCCGGACCGTCTCCTCGACCTCCGCGATGACTTCTTCGTTGGTGCGGTCCGGGTGGTGGTAGATGCAGTACTCGGCGGTGAGGGTGTCGGCGAGGAAGAACGGCACCTCGATGCCCTCGGGGTTGGCGCGCAGCACACCGGGCAGGATGTTGAAGTAGCCGGGGCGGAACAGCGGGTGCCGGTCCCGCAGTGCCCATTCGTTCTCCAGTTGCCGCAGCGCGCTGTAGACCACCCAGAACTTGTCGACGGTGTTCACGCCGAGCGCCTCACCTTCGAGCGTGGGGTGCACGGTCAGCCCCCGCAGTCCCGAATGCGCCGCTTTTCCTTCCAGGCTCACGGAAAACCACAGCAGACCGGGGGTCACCGGGACCAGGTTGGGGGCCTCCTCGCCGAAGTTCGACGGTTCGCAGACGATCGCGGCGTCGGCGGTGTACCCCGCCTCCAGCGCGGCCGTCGTGCCGCACTCGTGGTCGCCGATTTCCTCCCCCACCACGGCCTGGAGCACGAGGTCGCCGCGCAGCCGTACCCCGGCCTCCTTGAGCGCGAGCGCGGCGTAGGCGGCGGCCACGGTCCCGGCCTTGTCGTCGGTCGCGCCGCGGCCGAGCACGGCCTCGTCGGTGATCTGGCCGGAGAACGGCGTGGCGCTCCACTTGTGCTCCCGGCCGGGCGGGACCACGTCGACGTGACCGTTGAGCAGCAGGGAACGCCCGCCGCCGGTGCCGCGGATCCGCGCGCAGGCGTTGTCCCGCCCCTTCTCCACGGCCACCAGTTCGACGTCGGCACCCGCCCCGGCGTACAGATCCGCCATGAGCCGGGCGACCTCGCCTTCCGGGCCCACCACCCGGTCGTAGTCCTGGCCGGGATACTTCGGGTTCACGCTGGGAATCCGGATCGCCTCCGACAGCGAGGCTGCCAGGCGCCCGGCCAGGCGGTCGACGGCGTCGAGTACGGCGCGGCGGGAGGTCTCGTCAGGTCGCATGGGCGCGCTTTCCCTTCTTGGTGAGACTGCGGGCGGCCGCGGTGAACCCGTCGTGCAGGAGCCCGGCGAGGCCGCGGGGGAGGAAGACCAGCACCAGCACCGTGCCCAGCCCGATGACGACGGCGCTGTAGGCACCCAGCCCGGTGAGCTTTTCGTTGAGGAACGTCACGACGACACCGCCGAGGACCGGTCCCCAGGCGTAGCCGGTGCCGCCGAGGAAGACCATGCTCAGCCCGAGCGTGACGAAACCGAAGCTGAACAAGCTGTTGTCGGCCACGCGGAAGTACGACACGTAGAGCGCGCCGGCCGCGCCCGCGATCGCTCCACTGAGGACGAACACCAGCAGGTGCTGGCGGACGCGGCTGATCCCCCGGCTCACCGCCAGGTTCTCGTTGTCCCGCAGGGCGATGATGCTGCGGCCGAAGTCGCTGCGCAGCACCACCCCCAGCAGGATGAGCAGCAGCGCCACCGCCACGCCCAGCAGCCACAGGTAACCCAGCCCGTAGTAGCGGGCGAGCGAGAAGCCGCCGATGCTCAGCGACGGGACGCCGGTCAGCCCGACCGAACCGCCGGTGAGCCCCGGCAGCGCGAGCACCAGGTAGTAGCACAGCTGGACGAAGATGAAGGTGACGAGCGCGATGTAGATCCCCCGCATCCGCACCACCGGCAGGTACGCCAGGCCCCCGGCCACTCCGCCCACCACGGCGGCCAGCAGCAGGCCCGGCCACGGCGCCCAGCCCCAGCTCACCGTCGCGACCGCCATCGTGTAGCCACCGGCACCGAAGAACCCGACGTGCGCGAAGTTGAAGATCCCGCCGAAGCCGAGCGTGAGGTTCCAGCTCGCGGCCAGCAGGCTGTAGATCAGGGCGGTGATCGCGAGCAGCCGCGCCGGTCCCCCGGTCACCACGAACGGCAGCAACCCGGCCACCACGAGCAGCCCAGCCCAGCCGACGTAACGCCTCATGCGACCTTCCCCTTCACCAGGCCCTGCGGGCGCACGAGCATCACCACGACCAGCACGAGGAACACCGCGACCGGGGACCACTGCAACCCCAGCCAGTAGGTGGTCGCCGCGTCGAGAAGGCCGATCACGAAGGCGCCCACGAGCGTGCCCCACAGCGTCGCCGAGCCGCCGAACACCAGCACCACGAACGCGGTCAGCAGCGGTTCGAACCCCTTGGCCGGCGTGATCGTCGAGTTCGTGCCGTACACCAGTGCTGCCGCGCAGGCCAGCACCGAGGCGATCCCGAACACCAGCGCGTACACGCGGGCCGGGCGCACTCCGACGAGCATCGCCATGTCCCGGTTCTGCGCCACGGCCCGCAGCGTCACGCCCCATTCGGTGCGCGCGAGCAGCACGATGAGCCCGATCACCAGCACCAGCGCGAGCCCGAGCGCGACGAGGGTCGTCCCGGCGACCGCGACCCTGCCGACCAGGAAACTGCCCTCGACCAGCGGGGCGATCTGCACGTTCTCCGGTCCCCATACCAGTTGCGCCCCACCGCCGACCGCGTTGGCGACGGCCAGCGTGGACACCATGACCAGCAAAGTGCCGTTGGCGCGCCCGGCGAACGGCCGCACCGCGACGAACTCCAGCGCGATGCCCACCAGCGCCAGCAGCGGGACGGCGGCCGCGAACGCCAGGATCACCGGCAGCCCGGCCCGTGCCGAAAGTGTCCAGATGAGATAGGCGCCGACCAGCAGCAACGCGCCGTGCGCGTAGTTGAAGATGCCCAGGGTCGACCAGATCAGCGAGAGCCCGCTGGCGAGCAGCGAGTACAGCGAACCCAGCACCACCGCGGAGACCACGATGGACAGCAGTGCGTCACCCATCGGCCGCACCTCCGACGTACATGTCCATGACCTCCTCGTGGCTGGGTTTGACGTCCGCGGTGCCGCTGCTCGTGATGCGCCCCAGTTCGACCACGTGCCACCGGTCGGTGAGCGCGAACAGGAACTCCACGTCGCCGTCCGCGACGAGCAGGGACACCCCGGTGGTCCGGACCTCCCGCAACGTCGCGAGGATTTCGTGCCGGACCTTGGGCGCGAGGCCGAGCGTGGGTTCGTCGAGCACGAGGAGCCGGGGCCGCGTCATCAGCCCCATCCCGATCGCGACCATCTGCCGCTCGCCCCCGGACAGCGTGCCGACGAGCTGGTCCCGGCGCTGCTCCAGCTTGGGGAACAGCTCCTGCACGGTGGCCAGGGTTTTCGCGCGGTGCGGCTTCGCGTGCGGCAGCCGTCCGGCGAGCATCAGGTTCTCCCGCACCGTGAGCCTCGGGAACAGCGCGTCGCCCTGCGGGACGTGCATCATGCCCCGGCGGACGATGTCGTAGGCCTTCTCACCGGTGATGTCCTCGCCGTCGAACCGGACCGT
The DNA here is from genome assembly GCF_039542405.1 of Amycolatopsis dongchuanensis. Lineage (NCBI taxonomy): Bacteria > Bacillati > Actinomycetota > Actinomycetes > Pseudonocardiales > Pseudonocardiaceae > Amycolatopsis > Amycolatopsis dongchuanensis. The sequence goes on along the minus strand of NZ_BAABIB010000056.1, from coordinate 53,161 downwards.
GCCACCGCCGGTGCGGCCCAGCCCGGCGATCGCCCGCAGCGCGGTCGTCTTGCCGTGCCCGTTGGGACCCAGCAACGCCACGGCCTCACCGGGGGCGACGGAAACCGACAGGCCCCGCACCACCGGCAGACGGCCGTAACCCGCGTGGAGGTCCGTCACGGCGAGCAACGCGTCCTCGCTCACGCGACTCCCTCCCCCAGGTACGCCTCCATCACGCGCGGATCGCTGAGCACCTCGCGGGGCGTGCCCTCGACGAGCACGCTGCCCGCCGTGAGCACGATCATCCGTCCGGCGAGCTCCCGCAGCAGGCTGAGCACGTGCTCGATGATGAGCAGCGTGAGACCGGCGGCGTTGAGCCCGCGCAGCAGCTCGGTCAGCTCGCGCTGGTCCTCGGTGTTGAGGCCGCCGGCGGGCTCGTCGAGCATGAGCAGCCGGGGCCGGGCGACGAGCGCACTGGCGATCATCAGCTTTTTCTTGACCAGCAAGGGAACGTCACCGGCCAGGTCGGCGGCGTAGCCGGAGATGCCCGCCGTCTCCAGCGCGCGCTCGGCCTCGGCGCGGCGGGCTCGGTGCCCGAAGATCCCGCCGCCACCCAGATACGCCGCGGCGACCAGTACGTTGTCCAGCACGGTGAGCGCCGGGAACAGCTGCTCGGACTGGAAGGTCCGCCGCAGCCCGGCCCGGCTGATCCGGCTCGCCGCAAGGCGGTCGACACGCCGCCCGTCGAACCACACCTCTCCGCGGCTGGGGCCGAACGGCACCCCGGAGACGAGGTTGAACAGGGTGCTCTTCCCGGCGCCGTTGGGGCCCGCGATCCCGAGGATCTCCCCCTCCCGCACCTGGAGGCTCACGTCGGCCACCGCGGGAAACCCGCCGAAGAACCGGCTCACCGCGCGGACGTCCAGCAGCGGTGCGGTCACCGGATCCACGCCGGCTTCTGGAAGCTGCCCTCGGCGTAGTTCGCCGGGGTGATGGCGACGCGCTTGCCGCCCTGGATCTGGTAGTTGATGAACGGGACGCCGTCGTCGCCGGACACCGCGAGGTGGGTGGCGGGGTCGAACCGGATGCGGCCCAGCGTCGTGCCCTGGTCGTCGAGGGTGCCGATCGCGGGCCCGACCTTGTCCTTCTGCGCCGGATCGCCGACCTTGTCCGCGGCCTGTGCCCACATCCGCACCGCCTCGTAGACGATGAAGGCGTAGTTGGCGGGCGCGGACCCGTACTTCTGCGTGTACTTCGCGATCATGTCCTGGGTGACCTGAGTCTTCGTCACGGGCGCGATGGGCAGGTTGAACAGCACCCCGTCGGCGCTCGCTCCGGCCAGCGTCACGAACTCCGGCACGCTCGGCGCGTACTGTTCGAACACCAGCGACTGAGTGGGGTTCTGCCGGAACTGGGTGAGGAACTTCGCGGCGTTGGCGGTCTGGTAGTCCAGGTTGAGCACGAGCGCCGGGTCCAGCGCGTGGATCTTGTTGATCTGCGTGGTCCAGTCGTCCACCGCGCCGAAGGGCACCGTGTCCGGCCCGGTCACCTGCCAGCCCTTCGCGGTCAGGTTGGTCTTGAGCCCGCCGGCGATCTGGTTGGAGTAGGCGTTGTCGCTGGAGATCAGGTACGCCTTGCGGTTGCGCAGCGGGAAAGTGCCGTCGGTGTTCCACTGCTCGAGCTGGTTCGGCAGGTTGGTGCTGTAACCGTCGTACGACGGCGCGATGGACCAGATCCCCGGGTAGCGGTCCGGGGCCTTCGCCACGATTTCCTGGGTCTGCGCGCTGTTTCCGCCCAGCACGTAAGGGATCCCGGCCTGGGCGAAGGAGTCGATCTCGAAGTTGGTGGTGCTGGCGTAGCCGGTGAAGGCGGCCACCACGTTCGGGTCCGCGGTCAGGGTGGTCACCGCCGAGGACACCGCCGCCGACGTCTGGTCCTTGACGTCGATGGCCTGGAGCGTGAGCTTGCGCCCCTTGACTCCCCCGGCGGCGTTGAGCTGATCCACGGCCAGTTCGGCACCGTTCTGCATGGCCTTGCCATCCGCGGCGGCGGCGCCGGTCAGCGGCGCCAGCAGGCCGAGCGTGAGCTCGCCGTCGCCGGCGCCCTGTCCCCCGGAGCCGCCGGTGAGCGACGAGCAGGCGGACAGGGTCACGGCGAACGCGGCCATCGTCGCAACGGCGGCTCGTCGAACGGTGCGGCTGGCGAGAGTCATACCCACTCCTCACGGGGGACCGAGACCGCTCAAGTAACGTTTATTCCATCGCCGATGTCAACACCAGCGAATGTTACAAGTGTGCGAAGCGGGCAGCGCCTGCCCGCAAGGCACGAACGGCGGAAGCCCGGTGAGCGCATCGGCTTCCGCGGTCGTCTTGTCCTGGCGCCGGTACCCGTCCGGAAGGGCGATGCACCGGCACCGCGGGCGGGGACGGGCCGGATCGAAGCGCTGGCGATCAGCCGCTCGACAGATGACGTGCTCCGGCGGTTCCCCGTCACCCGACACGAACGGCAACGGCTTCTTCGGCCACCCGGAGCGCCCCGGCCCGCGCTCCCGAGCCAGGGACCACGCTGAGCACCGGACGATTTCCATCCTTGCAACGTGCGCAAAGCAGCAGTACGCTTTTTCAAACGATGGCAAAACAGCCGGGCGCTGGTCCCGGAGCAGAAAGCCTCCCCTCCCGACGAGCGGCGCTGAACGTCTCGTGCATCGACGGCACCCGGACAGCATGCGGAGTACGCGGGCGTGCTCGGTAATGCTGTGCGGCAGCACGTGGCATCCGAGAACACGCGTCCAGCGCGGCACGGCAGGCGCGGCAGCCGGCAGTGCTCGGCAGGGCCGGAGCTCGAACGGTTCCAGCGGGACGGGTGAGCCGTCCAGGGCTGTGGTGCCGTCCTGTCCTAGGAGTGAGGTCAATGGCGCCTGGTCCCCTGGTTATCCGTCACCACCACCCTGATCCCCGAGCGCGGCACCGCCGAGCGCGACGCGGTGCCGTGCTCGCCGCAGCCGTGCTGGCCGCCGCCGTCGCCGCCGCCGTTCCGGCGGCCGCGGCCACCGCGGCCACGACCTCCGGCGGGGTCCTCTACCGTCCGAGCACCGCGAGCGGGTCCACAGAGGACGCGAGCTACCCCCGCGTGATCCGCCTCGAACACAACGGCAGTGCGAACGGCACGTTGCTGGCCACGTTCTCCCATTCCGGCACGGGCGTGGCCAAGGCGAACTTCCCGATCTACCGCTCCACCGACAACGGCGTCACCTGGTCGTCCTCGCCCATCGGCACGGTCACCGACACCCAGCACGGCTGGGACCTCGACGGCCCGACGCTGTTCGAGCTGCCGCGTGCCGAGGGCTCGCTGCCCGCCGGCACGCTGCTCGCCGCCGGCACAGCCTGGAACCACGGCGACTACACCCAGCAGGCGGTCGAGGTGTTCGTCTCCACCGACCAGGGCGCGCACTGGACGTACCGCAGCTCCTGCGCGGCCGAATCAGGCACCGCCAACACGATCGGCCACGGCATCTGGGAACCGGAGTTCACGGTCACCGACCACGGGCTCATCTGCTACTTCTCCGACGAACGCCCCTCGGCGAACAACTACGCCCAGGTCCTCGCACACGTCGTCTCCACCGACGGCGGGCTCACCTGGGGCGCCGAGGTCTACGACGTCGCCCTGCGCAACGGCGTCGACCGGCCCGGCATGGCGACGGTGGTCGGGCTGCCCAACGGGACCTATGCGATGACGTACGAGGACTGCAAAGCCGGCGCCGACCCGGATCAGGCGTGCGACGTCTACTTCAAGACCTCGCCCGACGCCGAATCGTGGAACCCCGGCAGCCTCGGCACCCGGATCGAAACCAGCGACCACCGGTTCCTGCTCCACACCCCTTACCTGGCCTGGTCGTCCGCGGGTGGTCCGAACGGGACACTCATCGCGTCCGGACAACGGGTCGTCGCCGGGGCCGACGGCTCGTTGGCGATCCAGCCGGAGGACGGCCACGTGCTCTTCGTGAACCGCAACCTCGGGTCCGGTGCCTGGCAGGAGATCACGACCCCGGTCACCACGGCCCCGACCGGCGGCTACGACGCGGGGGAGACGGCCTGCGCCGGGTACAGTTCACCGCTGCTCGCCGCGTCCTCGGGCGGCACGTTCCTGATGCTCGCCGGCACCCACCTGTCGACGGGCAAGTGCGAGACGGACTTCGGTACGGCCACGCTGCCGAAGGCGCAGGGCCCGATCACGGGCCCTGGTGACACCGGCAAATGCGTCGACGTCAACACGAACACCTCCGTCAACGGCAACGCGGTGCAGCTCTACACCTGCGGGGTGGCGACCGGGCAACAGTGGTCGCTGGAGACCGACGGGACGATCCGCGCCTACGACAAGTGCCTCAACATCGTCGACGGCGGCACGGCCAATTCGTCCAAAGTAGAGCTGCGGGACTGCCTCGGCACGGCCGCGCAGCAGTGGCAGGCCCGCGCCGACGGTTCGCTCTACAACCCGCAGTCGGGCCGCTGCCTGGACGATCCCGCCGCCCAGACGGCGGACGGCACGCAGCTGCAGATCTACGACTGCAACGGCATGTTCACCCAGGTGTGGCACGTCCCAGCCTGACCGGGCAGCGCGAAAAGGGGAGGTCGGTCCACCCGGACCGGCCTCCCCTCCCCCGTACCGCTCAGTCCCGGCCGCCGCGCCGGTTCGGCTCCTCCACCACCGCGGCGTCCACGAACGTCCGCGCCACCACCCGGCCCTCCGCCTCCAGCCACAGGTGCAGGCGTGCCGGACCGCCGGGCGCCGGCACCCGCACCCCGATCGCGGCGGTGAGCCGGAACGGCTCCGCCTGCACCGCACGGGAATCCGCGGCCGCCCCGGGAAGACCGCGCGAACCCGGAGCCCCCCACGCCGCGTGCAGGGTCCCGGTGATCGGCGTTCGGCCGGTGTGCGAGACGTGCACGTCCAGGGTCAGCGGGGCGGCCGGCACCGGGATGTCGGCACCGGCGTGCGCGGGCACGAGATCCACCACCAGCGTGGTCGGGGCGAACGCGTCGGCCGGGTTGAGGCCGCCCCAGTCCTTGGGCCTGCGGTGCGCGTCCAGCAGGCCCGCCATTTCGTGCTCGACGTCCGTCAGTTCGGTGTAGATGTAGCCGGAGAACCGGTCGTGCCTGCGGATCTCCTGGGTCTGCCAGCGCACGTGCCAGGCCCGCTCCAGGCTGGTGAAGCCCGCGCCGAACTCGCTGTTGAGCACCGGCACTCCGGCGCGGGGGAAGTCGGGCGAGCCGTAAAAGGACTTGTCCACCACGAAGTCCGGCCGGAGCTTGACCTCGAACGTCTCCCGTGCGCCGGACGCGAGCGCGGCGAGGTTTTCCGCCCAGCGGCGCGGATCCTCGTCGTAGTAGTGCCAGTCGACGAGGTCGGTCTTCACATGCGCCCAGCCGGAGTTCTCCACGATCGGACGGGTGTCGTCGAGCGAGCGCATGAGGTCGTAGGCGTGCGCGGCCGCGGCGGCGCGTTCCGGGCTGCCCGGGATGTCCCAGTCCAGGCCCCACTCCTCGTTGTACAGCCCCCAGATCACGATCGACGGGTGGTTGCCGTCCCGGCGGACCAGGTCGGGCAGCTGCGCCTCGAACCCCGCCACCGCCGCCGGGCTGAACCGGCTCGGACAGGGTGGTTCCGCCCACACCAGCATCCCCGTGCGGTCGGCGTGGTCGAGCCACCGCGGTTCCTCGAACTTCAAGTGTTTGCGCACGAGGGAAAAGCCGAGTTCCCTGGCCAGGTCGAGATCGCGGAGCAGTGCTTCATCGTCCGGTGCGGTGAGGCCGGTCTCCGGCCAGTACCCCTGGTCGAGCACACCCCGCACGTAGAGCCGTTCCCCGTTGAGGTACAGCGCCTCGCCACGGGTCTCGATCCGCCGCAACCCGCCGGTCACGGTCAGCCGGTCGGCTTCGGGCCCTTCGCCCGTACGCAGCTCGACCCGGTAGAGGTGCGGCGACTCCGGACTCCACAACCGGGGAGACTCGACCTCCAGCCGTCCCTCGAACCGGCCCGCGCTCGCCGTGAGCACGGTCTCCCTGCCTTCGAGGCGGGCCACGACCACCGCGGTGTCCGGAGCGTCACCGGCCAGCTCACCGGCGATGTCGAACCCGGTCAGTGAATCCCCCCGCAGGGAGACTTCGGCGACGTAGGTGCGTCCGCGCGCCTCCAGCCACACGCTCTGCCAGATCCCGGACGTCGGCGTGAACGAGACACCGTCGTAGTCGTCGCGCGGGATCGAGCGCTGTTTACCGTGTGGGATCTCGCGCTTGTCCGCCGGGGCGTCCACCTCGACGGTCAACTCCGCGGGCCGTCCCGGCGCCAGCACGCCGGTCACGTCGAACTCGAACGAACTGTGCCCCCCGACGTGCGAACCGACCGCCACACCGTCGACCGACACGGTCGCCCGGTGGTGCACGGCACCGAAGCACAGCACCACCCGCCGTCCGGACCATGCGGCGGGCACGGTCACCGTACGCGAGTAGACCGCGTGCTCCAGCCAGGTGCGTTGGACGCCGGAAGCCGCTGTCTCCCAGGCGAACGGGACGATGATCGACCCGGGCGCGCCGTCGCCGGCGGTGAAGCGCCAGCGGCCGTTGAGGTTCAGCCACTGCGCGGAGCGGTCCCGGTCGGGCCGTGGGTATCCCGGCCGGGGCACCGCCTCCACGACGAGTGGGTCGACGGCGTTCTCGGCAATCGTCATGTCTTTCAGCCCTTTACGCTTCCGGCGAGGATGCCGTTGATGAAGTGCTTCTGCAGCACGATGAACAGGATCAGCAGCGGGATGAGCGCGATCGACGCGGCGGCGAGCAGCTCTCCGGTGATCGTCGCGTAGTCGGCCCCCACCCGGTTGCCCGAGATGTTCTGGGCCAGGGTCACCAGCACCACCTGGAGCGTGGCCATCCGGCTCGAACTGGCCGCCACCACCGGCCAGACGACATCGTTGTAGATGTTCATGATCGTCAGCACGCCGAGACCCGCCAGCCCCGGCCGGATCGCGGGGACGACCACGCGCCAGAAGATGCCGAACTCGCCGCAGCCGTCCACGCGAGCGGCGTCGAGCAACTCGTCCGGCACCGCCGCGATCACCTGGCGCATCCAGAAGATCGCGAAGGCGTCGACCGAGCCGGGCAGGATCAGCGCCTGGTAGGTGTTGACCCAGCCGAGCTCCTTCATCTCCAGCAGCAACGGGATGACCAGGACGATCGTCGGGAGCATCAACGTCAGCAGCACGGCGCCGAAGATCAGGTGCTGGCCGCGAAAGCGGTACTTCGCGAACGCGTAGGCCGCCAGCGGCGCGAAGAACATCGTGATCGCGCCCTTGCACAGCAGCACGACTCCGGTGTTGAGGAAGCCGCTGCCGATCGGCACGTCCTGGAACATGCCGCGGAAGTTGTCGAGCGTGAAGTCCGCCGGGTCGAAGGCGAGCGGATGCCGGATGATCTCGTTCGCCGGCTTGAACGACGACACCACCGCCCACACCACCGGCACGAGCAGTGCCACGGTCAGCACGAGCAGGAACACGTGCGAGCCGATCAGCGGACGGCCGGATCGCCGGCCCCGGACATCGAGGGTGGTCATGGTCAGTCCTCCGCCCGCAGCAGCCGGACGAACAGCAGCGACGCCGCCATCACAACGATCACCAGGAGGAACGAGTTCGCCGCCCCGGTGCCCAGGTCCGCGCGGTTGATGTGGTTGAAGAGGAAGAGCCCGGCCGTGGTGGTCGAGTTGTACGGCCCGCCCTTCGTCACCACGTACGGCTCGGTGAACATCTGGAACACCGCCAGCGTCTGCAGCACCACGCTGAACATCAGCGAGCGGCGCAGCAGCGGCACGGTGATGCTCCACAGCTGCCGCACCCGGCCCGCGCCGTCGAGCGACGCCGCCTCGTAGAGGCCGCGGTCGATCTGCTGGAGTCCGGAAAGGATGATCAGCACGACGAAACCCGTTGTCTTCCAGATGAACAGCAGCGCGAGGGTCGGCCTCGCCCACCCGCTGGTGACGAGCCAGCCGACCGGCGGCAGGCCGAGTGCGCCGAGCACCGCGTTCACCGGTCCGTAGTTCTGGTCGAACAACACGATCCAGATCTGGGCGACCGCGGCCAGCGGCGTCACGAACGGCACCACGAACGCCACCCGGTAGAACCCGCGCATCCGTTTGACGGCGCCCAGCAGCACCGCGACGACCACCGACACCACCAGCTGCACCGGCACGATCAGCAGCCACAGCAACCCCGAGTTGCCCAGTGACGACCAGAAGGCACCGTTGGTCAGCAGGTAGCGGTAGTTCCCGAGACCGACCCACTCCGCGGCACCTGTTCCGTGCCAGTTCGTGAAGCTCAGGCGCAACGTGAAGAACAGCGGGTACACGCTGAAGGCGAGGAAGACCGCCACGAACGGCAGCACGAACGTGTAAGGCGCGAGGCGGCGGCGCCACCACGCCGGCGTGCGCCTGCCGCGCCGGGTTCTCACCGGGCGGGGCCCGGCGGTGTCCGCCGTGACGGGTACGGCGCCGCGCTCCCGGAACACGGTCGCCGCACCGGTGGGACGGGTGGTCATTTGCGCTCGATCAGGTTGGTCTGGATGTCCTTGCTCGCCTGGTCGATGACCTGCTGCGGGGTCATGGTGCCGTCCAGCATCTTCTGCAGGTCGGTGCCCAGGTAGTCGACCGCGGCGGACCACCAGACCGGGATCGGCGCGCCGCCCGGAATCTGCCTGCCCGCCTCGACGGCGATCGGCCACAGGTCCTGGCCGCCCATCCCGTCGACCGGCTTGAACAGCGGCTTCGCCGGGTCGGCGGCGGGGTTGTAGGCGGGGATCGACGTGTTCGTCCCGCCGGGGTAAACGGCGTTCGGGCCGTAGACGGCGGTGTAACCGGCCTGGTCGAACGCCAGGAACCGGTAGAACAGCCAGGCGAGCTGCGGGTTCTTGGCGTCCTTCGGGATCACGAACGACGAGCCGCCCATCGCGCCGCTGCGTGCGCCGCCGGCGGTCCAGGCCGGCAGCGGCATCGCCCGCCAGTCGCCCTTCGTCGCGGTCAGCTGCTGCTGCGGGGCGAAGTCGAACCAGATGGCCCACGGGTAGAAGACCTCGTCGCCGGACTCCAGCGCGCCGACGTCGCTGGGCTTGAGGTATTCGGCGCGGGTGCCGAGGCCCTCCTTGCGCACCGTGTCGAGCCACGTCAGGATCTGCTGGTACGGCGGGGAGTTCAGCCGCAGCGCGCCGTCCGCGCCCGCCAGGCTGGTGCCGAACTGGCTGGCGAACATCTCCAGCTGGAGCTGGCTGTTGAAGCTGTCCTGCTCCAGGTGGATCGGTTTGGCGCCGGGCTTGTACTGCTGGTACTTCCTCGCCGCGGCGAGGAGGTCGTCGTAGGTCTTGATCCCGTTGGGATCGATGCCGGCCGCGCTCAGCGCTTTCGCGTTGTAGAACAGCAGGCCGGGGTCGAGGTCGAAGGGCACGCCGTAGATGCCGCCGTTGACGGTGTTGACGCCGACCTTCTGCTTCGCGATGTCCTTGACGTAGGGCGCGAGCACGTCCTTGAGGTTCCACAGGTGGTCGACGTAACCGCCGACCTTCGCGTCGTCGAGGAAGACGCCATCGGGCACGTCGGTCCCGGTGATCAACGTGTTCTGCAGCTTCGAGTCGATGTCGACGGCTTCGTGGTGGACCGTGACGCCCGGGTACTTCTCGGTGAACTTCTTGATCGCCGCGTCGAAGACCTTGAACAGGTCGCCGGAGCGGTCCCAGATCGTGATCTCGCCCTTCGGCGAGTCCTCGGCGGGAACCTGCAGCACGGAACCGACCGCCGTCGAGCCGCCGCCCGAACCGATGTCCGGGCCGCAGGCGCTCAGCCCGGCTGCGAACAGGGCGACAGCGGCCACGGCGGCGCCGCGACGGGCGAGGAGGCGTCCCCTCCGTCTGCGAGTGGGCATGATGGCACTCCTTTGTGCGGAACAACGGCAGGGCGGCGTGCGGAAGGTCTGCACGCGCCGATTTGCCAACGTGAGCAAACTCTACGACACGCTTGCACACGTTGCAAACGCTAGGATGACGGGTCGAGGAAGGGAGTGTCATGGCGGTGACCTTGCGGGACGTCGCGCACCGGGCGCAGGTCTCGGTGCGCACGGTGTCGAACGTCGTCAGCGGCTACGAGCACGTCAGCGCGAAGATGAGGCAGCGTGTGCTCCGGGCCATCGACGAGCTCGGCTACATCCCCAACCCCGTGGCGAGGACGTTGCGCACCGGGAAGACCGGGCTGCTGTCCCTGGTGGTGCCGGAGATCGACGTGCCGTACTTCAGCCAGCTCGCCCGCGAGGTCATCGACGCGGCCGCGCACCTCGGGTTCCAGGTGATGATCGACCAAACGGGGCACGACCACGAGCGGGAACGCCAGCTGCTGCGTGGCGGCGGACGGCGCAACCTGTTCGACGGGATGCTGTTCGCGCCACTGGCGACACGGGACGAGCTGCGCGACGTGGACCCCGCCACGTCCTCACCGCTGATCCTGCTGGGCGAGCACGTCTTCGACGGCCGTTTCGACCACGTCGCGATCGACAACGTCGTGGCGGCCCACGACGCGACTTCGCACCTGCTCGACCGCGGCCGCACGCGCGTCGCGGCGATCGGCGCGCAGCCGAAGGAGACGTACGCGACCCCGTTGCAGCGCACGGAGGGATTCCGGAAGGCGCTGCGGGAGCGCGGTCTGGCACCGGTGCACACCCTGGAACGCACGGCGGCCCACTACGGCCGCTCCGACGGCTACGCCGCGGCCACGTCGCTGCTGCGCGGATCGCCGCGCCCGGACGCCATCTTCTGCTACTCGGACCTGCTCGCGATGGGGGCGATCCGGGCGGTGTTCGACGCCGGCCTGAACGTTCCGGAGGACGTCGCGGTCATCGGCATCGACGACATCGAAGAGGGCCGGTATTCCCGGCCCTCGCTCAGCACGGTTTCGTTGGACACGCCCTTCATCGCCCGCACCGCGGTCTCCCGCCTCGCCGCACGCATCGAGGACCCGTCGCTGCCCGCGGAGGAGTTCATCGCCCCGCACACGCTGATCACGCGGGAAAGCACGGAGACCCGGTAGTGCCGGACAACTACATCGCCACGTGGGCCGCGTTCTTCGAGTTGCTTCCGCAACGTGGGCGTCGCCGGAGCCGACCGCTGCCGCGGGCTTGATCGTCTCTCAGCTGATCAACACCACCCCGGGTCCGTACTCCTCGAGCAACCCGGCCGGGTCCACCTACCCGCGCCCGTGGCGGGTGGCCGTTCTCGTCCGGAACGCGGCGAAGCCGAAACCCGCCATCACCCCCGGTACTGGGGAGGAGGAGCCCGTCCTCACCGGGTGAGGGCGGTGCGCACGAGCCGTGCGACGGCGTTCATGCCCGCCTCGTTCGGGTGGTACGGAGTGCGCCCGGACGGGACGGTGTACTTCTCCACCCACGGGGTGGCTGAACAGGCGTCGTGCCCCCGGCTGGCAGGGGTGACCTCGACGACGGTGGATCCGGTGCTCAGCGCGGCGGCGCGGGTGGAGTCAGCCAGCCGGAGGGCGATGCTGTGCTCGAACGCGAGCTGCTCACGCGTCAGTGGGACGCCGTCGCAGGCGACGGCAGTCGGCACGATGCTCAGGTACTCGACGAACACCATTTTCGCCTGTGGCGCGCGCTGGCGCACGGCGTTCGCGACGTTCTCCAGCCGGCTCTGCAGGACGCCGAAGGTCGCGTTGATGGCGTTCTGGTCCACGGTGCCGCACCCTGTGCGGCCGCTGGTCTGGCAGGAGTAGGTGTTCAGGCTGCCGATGTAGTTGACGTCATTGCCGCCGATGGTGGCCGTCACCAGCCGCGTGTCCGGTGTGACGGCCTGGATCTGCGGGGGCAGCCCGGCCTGGCCGGAGTCGAGGATGTTGGCCGTGGTGGCCCCGCTGCAGCTGACGTCGGTGAGCGCGAGTCCGAGCTGCGCCGCCAGAACGCTGGGGTAGTTGTGGTCCGACCGCGCGCACACCGACGGACTCCCCGGCTGGAGCGAGGGAATTCCGGGGCCCGCGGCGAAGGAGCTCCCCATGGCGACGTACTTCGTGCCATCGGCCGCGGCGGCCGTCGGCACGCTCACCGCGGTGACGATCAGCGCGAGCAGTGAAAGCACGACACCGCGACGACGCAACGAAGGCCTCCTCGAGTAGTGGAATGGTCTGAACCGGTTGCCCGGTCCACGACCGAGTGTCGACCGCTGGGGAACCCCGGTCAAGCGACCGCAGTGATTTTATCCGCCGGTTGGCCAGAAGTGCCCGGAACGGCCCCGGCTCGTGCCCGCGCCCAGGGCGGGCACGAGCCGGGGCGTTCAGGCGGGAGCGACGGCGGTGAGTTCGACGGTGTCGCCCTTCAGGGGGGCACCTGCGGGCCAGGCAATGGTGGTGGTGGAGCCGTCCGCGCTCGGCAGGTTCAGGTTCATCGCGGTGGGCACGAACGTCACCGGTGCCGCGGCGTCCTGGAGGAGGTACGACACCGCGGGGTGCTGCGCGGTCAGGTTCACCGGATCACCCGGCGCACCGGGTGCGTCAGGGGTGACGGTGATGTCGCTGCCGTTGTCGTGCCCGGCCACGAAGTTCACACCGGTGGGCACACCCTGCAGCTTGCAGTTCGTCGTCGGCGACGCCGCGGTGTAGCTGATCGCGTACGCCTCCTGCCCTGCCGCGGCTCCGGCATCCGGTGCCACCGAAACAGTCACGTCGTCGATACCGCACGGCCGGTCGGACGGCGAGGCGCCGGCCACCCCGGCGGCCAGCAACAAGCCCCCCGCGGCCATCCCACCGGCGACGACAACAGCAGCGGCACGTGCGCTCGTGCTGGTCATGATCTCCTCCTTCGGTTTCGATCCCGTCCACCCAGAGGATGCCCAGCACCACACTCAGGATGCGTCGCAGCGATCTGAACCTCATCAACGCAACCTTCACGCCCTTCAGACGTCCGTGTGTGCGAACTTTCCGCAGCGGCAAGGAGACCCCACCGTCCTTTCAGGACCGGAAGCCGACGCCGGGCGACGAGTTCGTCCTCAAGCAGGACGCCGTGAGACAGGGCGCGGCACGACCACGACCGACACTTCGGCAACCGCCGTTGCGGACATCGGTGACGATCCACCCGCCGCCGGACGGTGCGGCGGGGACGTCACTGGCCGCTCTCCCCCTCGCCGGCCACACCGGCTCCGCTTTGACCAGAGGCGGCGTGCCCGGCAGAACGCCATCCGGCCCGCACCCCGTTTCCGGACAGGTCCAGGACGAAACTCCGGCGATCGGCGCGCGGCCGCCACCGGTCGGTCAGGGTGCAACCGATGCGCCCAAGCCGTGCAGGGTGTGCCTGACGATCAGCCTGCGCCACGTCCGACGTCCGACGATCTTCAGGGTTGCTTCCGCGTGATCAATCCCATCCGGGCGCATCTCCACAGCGCATGTGGGCATCTTTCCTGATGCGTTCGATCAACGACGGTTGATCACGGAACGAGAGAGGAGAACGCCATGAAGCGCGTCATGATCGGGATTTCGGCGGCGGCGCTGACGCTGGCGGCTGGGGGTACCGCCGCGGCTGCTTCCACCGCACCAGCCTCGACGCCCCGGTGCGCCACCACGGATCTGGCGGTCTCGCTGGGTGCTCCGGTGGACAACGGCTCCGGGCAGTTCGATGTGCCGTTGACCTACCGCAACATCTCCGACCACACGTGCGGACTGTTCGGCGTCCCGGGCGTCGACCTGGTCGGCCCGGAGGACCCGATGGGCCCGGTGTACCACCTGCCGCGCGTCGACAACGGCGTCGAGTACAACGAGGTGACACCGGGGACGACGGCCTCGGCGACCATCACGGTGTTGCCCCCGGCCCAGGGCGATACGTCGTGGACGCCTTCGACGCTGGTGACGACGCCGCCGGGGCAGACGGAGCCACTGACCGTGGGCTGGCCGTCCGGCCTGCCGGTTCTGCGTCAGGACGCGGCGACCCACCCGGGCTCGTACGTGAACGGCATCCTCGCCGACCCGGCCTGACCCGCAGGTCCGGGGCGGCCCCCTGGGGCGTTCGGCGTGTCGAGGGAGCCGGACGTCTCGGCGCGTACCGGCCCATCGGGCGCTGGCGCGCTCGGCATCCTCCGGGGTGTCCGCGACGGGTGAGAACACGAACCCGCCCGCGCCGAAGTCGTTCACCGCGGTGGTGAGTTCGTCGACCCATTGCCGCACCGAACCACCCACCCCAGGTGCCATCGGGATCGATGACCTGCCTGGACGTACTGGCTCCGCCAGTCGTACCCGCCCCCGGGTTTCCACGCGTCCGCGAGCCTGCCCGTGACCGCGAGCGACTTCGGTCCCATCGACCCGCTCCAGATCGGTGGACACGGAACCCGGGAGGGAACCAGGTCGTCGACCCGGTGGAACTCGCCGTCGAAGGTCACCGGGTCACCACCGCCGGGGAGCAGCTTGAGTGGGTCGTCGCGCCGAGCACGTACCCCAGCGCCGCGTAGGCTTCGAACTGCTCGGCGGCGTAGGGGTGATCGGTCATCGTCACCACGTCCAGCCCGTCCCGGTCGGCGTTCCGCGCCTGCGAAACCAGGACGCCGGGCTCATGGATTCCCACCTCGACGCCGTTGAAGCCGGTGTCGAGCGAAATGCCGAAACGGACGCGTAGCGAAACGTGACCACAGCAGGTTTCCCGGGTACTCGCTACACGGCCGCCCAGGTGAGGAGGACTGCGCCGAAGGCGTCAGCGTCGAGCTCGAGACCCGCGGCGACGCGTTGCTGGAAGCCGCTGATCGCGCAGATGAGGACTTCCGCGCGTTGACCGCCACCGGGACACCGGCGTCCATCTGCGCCTTCAGCGGCGGTGTAGCCGTGGTCGATCCGCTCCACCTGGCACACGTCCAGCGCCTCCCGGACGTAGGAGGCGGGGCCTTCCTCACCGGCGTGGCACGTGGTGCGGTAGCCCTCACGGTGTGCGGCGGCGAAGTAGCGCGCGAACTTCGAGGGCGGGTTCCCGCGCTCAGCGCTGCCCAGGCGGACGCCGAGGATCCGGTTCCGCAACGGCCGGACCAGCTCGAGCAGCTCCAGGGCGCCGCACGCCCTGCGCGGCAGCGCGGCGAAGGTAGGCGCTGGCCAGATCGCGGAAGCCCGCGCGTGTGCGCGACACGCGGTGCGGGGAGGCCGCCCGGCCGGCCGGATCTTCGTGATCGAGCCGGCCAGACGGCTCCCCGTATAGGTCGTTATACGGTCCTCGTCAGCGCATCTGCTCCACCCGCACCCAGTCCACGGCGAGGTTCACGCCACCCGCCGCCACCTTGTCCACACTGGACTGCGGCAGCCCCCAGTACGGGGTGGCCACCTGGTTGTAGCCCGCCGGGTAGGCGCCGCCGAGCGCGAAGTTCAGGATGACGTACTGGTCGTGGTCGAACACCCACGCCCCGCGCGTCGCCTCGATCTTGGCGCGCAGCAGTTCCAGGTACTGGACGCCGTCGAGGGAGAACCGCATCCCCGAGGGTGTCCACTCGACGCTGTAGACGTGCCAGCCATCGATGCCCTGGCCCGCCGGGAAGTTCTCGATCGCGCCGATGTTGCCGTCGGCCGAGTACCCCGGTCCGTGCAGCGAACTGCTCGTCCACGTCGCGTAGCCGATGTTCTCCATGATGTCGGTCTCCCCGCAGCCCGGCCAGGACACCGACGGATCGTCGACGTTGCTGCCCAGCAGCCAGAACGCGGGCCAGAACCCGTCGCCGACCGTCATCCTGATCCGGGCGCTCACCCGGCCGTAGGTGAAGTTCACCGCGTGGCTCGTGTCGATCCGGGCCGACGTGAAGTGGTACGTCCCGCCACCCGGCGCGGCGTAGCCACCGGGCACGTACCGGGGCGTGATGACCAGCTGGCTGTCCGAAACCCTCAGCGTGCTCGAATCGTCGATGTAGGCCTGCGCCTCCCCGTTGACCGAACCCATCGTGGAACCGGTGACGACCACCCGCCACTTGCTCCGGTCCAGCCCCGGCCCGGTGAAGTCGTCGAAGAACACCGTCTGGTAGGTGCCCGCCGGATCCGCCGGGGGCGGCGCGTAGTCCGCCGCGGCGCTACCCCCCGTGCCCCACACCTGGAACTCGTACAGCGAGTAGCCGAACTGCGCGGTGGCGGGCGCCGGGTTGTAGAAACTGCGCCGCCGCAGGCCCTGCAGCCGCACGTACCGCCCGGTCACCGCGCTGGGCAGGGTGATCGCGTCGTGGATCCCCGTCGAGCTGCCGGGCGTGCCGACGTCGGCGGCACGACGCGCCACCTCGGCGGCACTCGGCTGGTACACGGTCTGCCAGTTCTGGTTGTCCTGCGACACCTCGATCCGGTAGTCCACCGCGTAGGCGGACTCCCAGTACAGGTCGAAGCCCGTGATCCGGGCTCCGGCCCCGAGGTCGACCGCGATCCACCGGTTGTCGTTCCAGTCACTGGCCCAGCGGGTCGCGTCGCCGGTGAGCGGGTTCGGGACGCCGCCGTCGAAGGCGTTCTGCGGGGTGTGCCCGGCGTCCTGGTAGTAGTTGCCGAACGCCGGTTTGCCGAGCGCGAGGTTGGCGGTCGCCGTCGCCGCCGGGGTGGGCACGGACCCGAACACCTGGAAGGCGTACAGCGAATAGCCGTACGGGGTCGCGCGCTGGAGGCCCCGCATCCGCACGTACCGCGCGAGCGAGGGCCGCGGATAGGTGTGGATGGTGACCGTGCCGCCCGTTCCGGCGTTCTCGGCGTACACCGGTGTCCAGCTCGTGCCGTTCGCGGACACCTCGACGACGTACCGGCTGCCGTAGGCGGCCTCCCACACCAGCGTCACGCCGGTGACGCGGATCGTGGTGCCCAGGTCGATGCGGATCCAGGCGTCGTCGGCGAAGTTGCTGGCGAACCGCGTCGAGGGGTTGCCGTCGAAGGCCGCGCCCGGCCCGAGTGCGGAGCTCTCGGCCCCGGAAGCCGTCGCGGCGGCGGGGTTGGCGGCGTAGGCGGCGGCCGCCCAGTCGTCGTTCCAGCCCGGCGCGGCCGCGGCGGCGGGAGCGCTCCGCAGCGTGCCGAGCCCGGTGGCGGCGAAGGTGGCCGCGGCGAGCAGGATGGCGTCACGGCGGGGAAGTGCGGACATTCCTGTCCTCCGTTCTGGGGGGAGGTGGGGATCAGGGGTACGACACGACGGTGCTGGGACCGCCGTTGCCGGAGTTGACGGCGGCGCCGGTGCCGTTGATCACCGAGTCGATGCCGCCGGATCCGTTGAGGAACACGGTGAGGAGGTCGTTGAACCGCACCCCGGGCGTACTGGGTGCCTGGAACGCCATCGAACTGTGGATGTCGGCGCCCTGGTTGAAGTAGGAGTAGCTGCCCATGCCGTAGCCGGTGAACGACGTGACACCGGCGGGGAGGTAGAACGCCGGGTAGCCCTTCTGCGCCGGGCTCGCCATCCACGCCGCCTGGTCGGGCACCTCGTACGGGTTCTCGTTCTGGAAGAAGATCACCGTGCCCTGCTGGCCGTTCCACACGGTTTCGTACTGCTGGAAGTGCTCGACGAACAGCCCGTAGGCGGTGACGCGGGCACCGTTGACGACGACCCCGGTCGGTGCCGGGCTCGACGCCCAGGTACCGGCGCCGGTGCCGTGGTCGGCGCGCCACGCCCATACGTCGTCGAGCAGCGCGTCGTTGCTGTTGACCACCAACGCGGTCTGCGCGGTGCCCGCCTGCGCGCCGCCGACGCGGAAGAACACGTCGTGCACCGCGGCCGGGTCGGCCGGGTGGTCGGCCGTGCCGCCCTGCGCGCCCAGCCGCAGCAGCGCCGGTGAGCTGACCGGGCCGGCGTCGAAGATCATGCCGGTCACATCCACCCCGTCGACGTCCGCGACACTCATGGTCACGTTGCCGTTGGTGGGGATGAGCGTCGGGAAGCCCAGCCCGAGGACCTTCGTGCCCGGCCTGGTGACGTTGATCGTCGTCGGCACCCGGTAGACCCCCGGCGTGAACAGCAGGTTGTCACCCGCCGCCAGCGCCGCGTTGATCTGGTCCACTGTGGACGAAGGCTGGACGACGAAGAACGCGCTCAGCGGCAGCGAGGTTCCCGGCGTGCCGCCGTTGGCCCAGCTGGGGCCGGTGGAGTTCGTGCGCACCGACGGCACGAACACACGGTAAGCGCCGCTCGCGTCGGTGTAGAGGTAGGGCGCCTCCCTGGTGACGGGACAGGTGGCGAGCGTCGTGTAGTGGTCCGCCGGGAACGACTGCGGGGGCGCCCCGTTGGTCCCGCAGAACACCTGGTTCCACACGCCGTTGCTCCAGCTGCCGAGACTGCTGTTGCGCGTCAGGAACTGCTGCTGCGAACCGTTGGTGACGGTGCCGCTGATCACGGAGTCGGCCAGGAACCCGCCGCTGGCCCACGCGGGCGAACCGGTGCAGTAGTCCATCAGCGTCAGGTTGCCGTTGATGTGCACGCGCCGCATCGGCGCGGCCTGGGAAACCGCCCAGAAGTCGTTCCCGCTGTAGCAGCCGCTGTTCCCGGCGACGTTGATGGTCAGGTTCGACAGCGAGCGCCAGAAGTTCGTGGTGGCGTAGCACTGCGACTGGTCGCCGCCGTTGCACTGGTTGAAGACGTTGACCGCGCCGTTGATCACCACGTCACCGGGGTTCTGCCCCAGCCCGGCGACGCTTTCGTAGAAGCCGACGGTGAAGTTCAGCGGGTCGGCGGCCGAGCCGTAGGTGCCGGGCTTGAACAGCACGGCGTAGCGCTGCGGGCCGAACTCGTTGCCGGCCTGGGCGTTCCCGATCGTGTCGAGGGTGCTCTGGATCTGGGACTGCGGCATCGCCGGGTCGAAGACGTAGACGTTCGGGCCGAGGTCGCCGCCCGTCGCGGGCGGCGTGGTCGTGGTGCCGTGGACGGACAGCTCCCACAGCGAGTACCCGTAGGTGGTGGTCCGCGCGGTGCCGTAGAGCCGGAGGTAGCGGCCGGAGCCGGAGACGGTCAGCGTCTCGGTGCCGCCGGTGGCGTTCGCGGTCGAATAGACCGTGGTCCAGTTCGCCGCGTCGGCGGAAACCTGGATCTGGTAGGACTTCGCCGCCGCGGCCTCCCAGGTCAGCACCACCTGGCACAGGTCGTGCGTGCTGCCCAGGTCCACCTGCAGCCACTGTGGATCAGACCACTGCGAGGACCAGCGGGTACCGGTGTTCCCGTCGGTCGCCGCCGCCGCGGCGGTACCGGGGTTCTCGGCCGAAGAGGCCGTCGTGGGCTGGTTCAGCGCGAGGTTCGTACCGGTGTCACACGTTGCGGCAGCAGCGTCAGTGGTATGGACCAGCGGCACCGTGAGCACGGTGCCGAGTGCGGCGAGCAGGGCGAGCAGCACCCTGGCGCGGGGGACCTTCATGATCTCTCCTGGGACGGTCGTGGGGGCCCGAAGCCCGCACGGCGGAACCGGCTTCGCGCCGGCCCCGCAGCCCCGTCCAGAGAGCGCTCTCCGCACGCAGCATGATGGGCCGCCTCAGGGCGGGTGTCAACGCCGCGCCCGGGAAAAGCCCGCAGCCACGCGCTTTCTCAGCCCGCCACCCGGCCGGGTGCGGGCAGTGCGGGCCGCTGTCCGCCCGAGGCGAGGAAGGCGGCGACCGGCAGGGTCGCCGCACCGCGGGCGACGGCGTCCGGTCCGAGCGCGCCCAGTTCGATCGAAACCTGCGAGAACGGCAGGCGCAGGGCGTGCTCCCGCGCCGCCTCCCGGATCCTCGGCAACAACGGCGCGAGGGCCAGTCCCGCCCAGCCGCCGATGATCACGCGCCGCGGGGTGAGCAGGTTGACCAGGTTCGCGATGCCGACGCCGAGCAGCAGGGCGGTCTCCCCGAGGACGTCCCTGGCCGCCTGCCCCGCGGCCGAGGGATCCCGCTCCGCCAGCTCCAGGATCCGCCCCAGCGCCCGCTCCTCCTCCGCCGGGTCGATGCGGGCCGCGCCCTCGCTCTCCAGGTAGCGCGCGATCACCGACTCCGCGCCGACGTAGGCCTCCAGGCAGCCACGCGCACCGCAGCGGCAGCGCCTGCCGCCGATCTGCACCGTGGTGTGGCCCCATTCCCCGGCACTGGTGACCGAAGCTCCGTCGGCGATGAGGGAGGCACCGGCACCCGACCCGAGCAGCAGGAAGACCGCGCTGCCGGTACCGGCACCCGAGCCGAACCACAACTCGGCCTGCCCCATGGTGGCGGCCCCGTTGTCGATGAACAGCGGCAGGTCGGTGTGGGCCCGCAGCAGGTCCTCGAGCGGGACGCCGTCCCAGCCGACGGTCTGACCGTGCACGACGGCCGTCGGGTCCTGCCGCACGATGCCCGGCACGCCGATCCCGGCGCCCAATACCGGGTGCGCGTCGGCGGCCAGCTCCGCCAGCCCCACCGCGATGCCCTCGACCACCTGCCGCGGATCAGGGCGGGCACCGTCCACGGGGAGATCGGCCGACGCCTGCTCCGCCAGGCCGAGGTCGAACCGCTCCACGCGGATCCGCGTCTCCCCCACGTCGATCCCGATGACCTGGAACCGCGCCGTGTCCACGCGGAGCAGGATGCGGGGCCGCCCGCCGTCGGACTCCACCGCCCCCGCCTCGACCACCACACCGGCCTCGATCAGGTCGGCGGCCACGTTGCTGACCGACGCCGAGCTGAGCCCCGTCGCGGAGATCAGGTCCTGGCGGCTGAGCGGGCCGCGGAAGTACAGCTCGCGCAGCAACCGGGACCGGTTGGCCCGGCGCAGGTCACGGACGTTCCGGCGGCCGGCGTCGGTCATGCGTCTCCCCTTCACACCCTGGCGCGGCCGTCGCGGCCACTCCCCGATTCTGCTCCACCTGTTGACGTGAGACTTACCTCACAGGTTAAATCACGTCGTGAACTAACCCTCGAAGAAAGTGTTCACCACCGTACCCGTCCCCCGCGGCCTCCCCCGTCCCCCGCCGCGCTCCGCAGCCCGTCCCCCTCGAACCTTCCACCGCTGAAAGGTCCGGAATGCGCCCTCCCCACCGACTACGCTCCGCCCTGCTCACCGTGGCCGTTTCGGTCACCCTGCTCGCCACCGCGTGCGGCGGGGGCGGCTCCTCCAGCTCCGGCGGTCAGCCCACCATCACCTACTGGGCCAGCGACCAGGGCAGCTCCATCGCGCAGGACGTCAAAGTGCTCACGCCCGAGCTCGACGAGTTCACCCGGCAGACCGGGATCAAGGTCGACCTCGAGGTGATCGGCTGGAACGACCTGCTCAACCGGATACTCGCCGCGGCCACCTCCGGCCAGGGCCCGGACGTGGTGAACATCGGCAACACGTGGTCGACCTCGCTGCAGGCCACCGGGGCGTTCGTGCCCATGTCCGGCGAACTGCTCGACCGGATCGGCGGCAGGAGCCGCTTCCTGCCCAACGCGCTCGCGGCCACCGGGGAACCCGGCAAGGACCCGGTCGGCGTGCCGCTCTACTCGATGGCTTACGCGCTCTACTACAACAAGGCGATGTTCGCGGCGGCCGGGATCGCGAACCCGCCGGCCACCTGGGAGGAGTTCGTCGCCGACGCCCAGCGGCTCACGCACGGCGACCAGTGGGGCGTCAGCGTCGAGGGCGCGAGCACGTCCGAGAACGCCCACCACGCCTTCACCTTCAGCCAGCAGCAGGGCGGCAGCTTCTTCGACGCCGCGGGCAAGCCCACGTTCAACACGCCGCAGAACGTCGCCGGGATCAAGCAGTACGTCGACTTCATCGCGAAGGACAGGATCGCCAACCCCAGCGCCGCCGAGTACTCCAACGGCACCGAGGCGGTCCAGGACTTCGCCACCGGCAAGGCGGCGATGCTGCTGTGGCAGACCGCCGACTCGCAGCTGGCGAACTACGGCATGGACCCCGCGCAGTACGGCGTCGCCCCGATCCCGTTCCCGGCGACGCCACCCGCCGGGAGCAAGCACGTGAACTCGATCGTCGCGGGCATCAACCTGTGCGTGTTCGCCGGCACGAAGAACCAGGACGCGGCCCTGCGGTTCGTGCAGTTCATGACCAGCAAGCAGACCCAGATCGACCTCAACAAGGCGTACAGCTCCCTGCCTTCGGTGACCGACGCCTACTCCGACCCGGCCTTCCAGACCGAGACCGCCGCGGTCTACCGCAAGATCCTGACCGAATCAGCCGCGCCCATGCCGGCCGTCGCACAGGAAAGCCAGTTCGAGACGGCGATGGGCACGGTGCTGAAGAACCTGTTCGCCGCCGCCGCGAGCGGCAAGCCCGTCACCGAGCAGACCGTGGCGGCCCAGCTGGACCAGGCGCAGCAGCAGCTGAACGCGGGCGGCTGACCGCGCACCTCCTCGTCGTGGGCCGGGGTTCCGCCACCCCGGCCCACGGCCTTCGCCGCCCTCGTACCGCCCGGGAGGACAACCGATGACCGTCGCCGAAGTCGCCAGGCCACCCGCCCCCGCGCCCGCGCCGCCGCGGGCGCGCCGGTCGTGGGTCCGGCTCCGCCGCGTGGGCCTGCCCTACCTGCTCCTGCTGCCCGCGGTGGTGTTCGAACTGCTCGTGCACGTCGTGCCGATGCTCGTCGGCATCTTCATGAGCTTCAAGCAGCTGACCCAGTTCTTCATCCGGAACTGGAGCGCCGCCCCGTTCACCGGACTGGCCAACTACCGTTTCGCGCTGGACTTCGACGGCGCGGTCGGCCGCCAGCTGCTGCACTCCTTCACCGTCACGTGCGCGTTCACCGTGCTGACGGTCGGGCTGTGCTGGCTGCTCGGCACCGCCGCGGCGGTGCTGACGCAGGACCCGTTCCGCGGCCGTGGCCTGCTGCGCACCTACTTCCTCGTGCCCTACGCGCTGCCCGCCTACACCGCCGCGATCACGTGGGAGTTCCTGTTCCAGCGCGACAACGGGCTCGTCAACCACGTGCTGGTGGACCAGTTGCACCTGTTCGCCGAGCCGCCGTTCTGGCTGCTCGGCGGCAACAGCTTCGCCGCGCTGGTGATCACCGCGGTCTGGCGGATGTGGCCGTTCGCGTTCCTCGTGGTGACCGCGGGGCTGCAGAACATCCCCGGCGAACTGTACGAGGCGGCGGCGATCGACGGAGCGGGTGTGTGGCGGCGGCTGCGCTCGGTCACGCTGCCCCAGCTGCGCCCGGTCAACCAGGTGCTGATCCTGGTGCTGTTCCTGTGGAACTTCAACGACTTCAACACCCCGTACGTGTTGTTCGGCAACGTCGCACCGCCGGAGGCGAACCTGCTGTCACTGCAGATCTACGACACCTCCTTCCACAGCTGGAACTTCGGCGCCGGATCGGCGATGTCGGTCCTGCTGCTGCTGTTCCTGCTGCTGGTCACCTCGGCCTACCTGCTGGCCACGTCACGCAGGGGGAAGGCCGATGCCTGACCGCCGCTCCCCCATGGCCCCACCGCGTTCGTTCCTGTGGACGCGCCGGATCGGGCTGAGCCTGCTCGCGCTGCTCACGTCGGTGCCGCTCTACGTCATGCTCTCCAGTTCGGTCAAACCGCTGAGGGACGTCCAGGCGGCGTTCACGTGGATCCCGACGCACCCCACGCTGGCGCCGTACGTGGACATGTGGAGCACCGTGCCCCTGGCGCACTACTTCCTGAACAGCCTCGTCGTGTGCGTGTGCTCCACGGCGGTGTCGGTGGTGGTGGCGGTCCTCGCCGCGTACGCGGTCAGCCGCCACCGGTTCCCCGGCCGGCGCCTGTTCAGCGTGACGGTGCTGTCGACGCAGATGTTCCCCGGGATCCTGTTCCTCCTGCCGCTGTTCCTGATCTACGTCAACATCGGGGCGGCGACCGGGGTGCAGCTGTCGGGTTCCCGGCTGGGCCTGGTGATCACCTACCTGACGTTCACGCTGCCGTTCTCGATCTGGATGCTCGTCGGCTACTTCGACTCGATCCCGCGCGAGCTGGACGAAGCGGCGAAGGTCGACGGCAACGGCCCGCTCGGCGCGCTCGTACGGGTCATCCTGCCCGCCGCCGTGCCCGGCATCGTCACCGTCACCGTCTACTCGTTCATGACGGCCTGGGGTGAGGTGCTGTTCGCGTCGGTGATGACCGGCGACGCCACCCGCACCCTCGCCGTGGGCCTGCGCAACTACGCGTCGCAGAACGACGTGTACTGGAACCAGATCATGGCGGCCTCGCTGGTGATCAGCGTGCCCGTCGTGGCGGCGTTCCTGCTGCTGCAGCGCTACCTCGTGGCCGGCCTGACCGCCGGTTCGGTCAAGTGAGTCCCCGTCCCCGCGATCCGAGGAGTCCCATGCGCCTTCCCGACCTCACCGCCTTCGGCCCCGGGTTCCGCTGGGGTGCCGCGACCGCCGCCTACCAGATCGAGGGCGCCGTCGCCGAGGACGGCCGGTCACCGTCCATCTGGGACACCTTCTGCGCGGTCCCCGGCGCGGTGGACGGCGGCGACACCGGTGAACACGCGTGCGACCACTACCACCGCTGGCGCGAGGACGTGGGGCTGATGCGCGAGCTCGGCCTCGGGGCGTACCGGTTCTCCGTCGCGTGGCCCCGGGTCGTGCCGGGCGGCACCGGCGCGGTGAACCGGGCCGGGCTGGACTTCTACGACCGCCTGGTGGACGCGCTGTGCGAGGCGGGGATCCGGCCGAACGTCACGCTGTACCACTGGGACCTGCCGCAGGTGCTGCAGGACCGGGGCGGCTGGCCGGTGCGGGAGACCGCGCAGGCGTTCGCCGACTACGCGGCCGTGGTCGCCGCCCGGCTCGGCGACCGGGTCACCGACTGGGCGACGATCAACGAACCGTTGTGCACCGCGTGGATAGGGCACCTGGAGGGCCTGATGGCCCCGGGGCTGACCGACCTGACCGCGGCCGTCCGGGCCGCGTTCCACCTGCACCTCGCGCACGGCCTGGCCGCGCAGGCGGTGCGCGCCGCGTCCCCCGGGCCCGTGCGGCTGGGCATCACCAACAACCTGAGCACGTGCGAGCCCGCGACGTCCGGGGAGGCCGACAAGGCGGCCGCCCAGCGCGCCGACGGGCACATCAACCGCTGGTGGCTCGACCCGGTGCTGGGGCGCGGCTACCCGGGGGACATGCTGGAGGTGTACGGAGTGGACCTGCCCGAGCGTCCCGGTGACCTCGCCACGATCGCGCAGCCGCTGGACTGGCTCGGCGTGAACTACTACTTCCCGCAGATCGTCGCGGACGATCCGGGGGCCGTCCCGTACTTCCGGCAGGTGCCGGGGCCGGGGCCACGGACGGGAATGGACTGGGAGGTGCACGCGGCGGGCCTGGAAGAGCTGTTGCTGCGCCTGGCCCACGAGTACGGGGTGCGTGAGCTGGTGGTCACCGAAAGTGGCGCGGCGTACCGGGACGTCGTGTCACCGGACGGCGCCGTGCACGACCCCGAGCGCGCGGCCTACGTGACCGAGCACGTGGCGGCGACCGCGCGCGCCGCAGCCGCGGGAGCCCCCGTGACGGGGTTCTACGTCTGGTCGCTGCTGGACAACTTCGAGTGGGCGTACGGCTACGACAAACGCTTCGGCCTCGTCCACGTCGACTACGCCACCCAGCGCCGCACGATCAAGGACAGCGGTTACCTCTACGCCGACCTCATCGGGGAACACCGGCGCCTTACGCACAGGCCCACTTCGTCCGGGTAGCAAAGGGTGGGCTCGCCGCCAGCGCGGTCACGGCAGCGAAACCCGCCGCCGTATGACGGGCGGCCACATCTCCTGTGCCACGGTGCGCGCAGGCGTGCTGGTGCGCGGCCGCGAGCCACATACCTGGCGCTCGCCGTACTTGGCGGCTGTCGGACCGGCAACGCGCGAGCCGGCGGATCCGCCGATCCACGGTACGGCAAGTGCGAGTCCGTACTGCCACGGCGCGAAGTGGAGGTCACACAGCACGAGCACCCCAACCAGCGGATGGCGACGAGGGCGCCGAAACACTGGCAGGGCTCGAACGCACGACGCTGAGGGCGATCAAGGGCGAAGGCGCCGAACCCGAGACCGGAGCCGTAGGCACTGACCGCATACGCGGCCCACAGCCATCCGAATCCCGCCCGAGCTTCCGGTGCGCCACGTCGTTCCTTCATCGGGTGTGTCCGCGACCGCCGGTTCTGCCCGGGTTAGGCAATCCCGAGTGGCGACTTGGGAGGTAACAACCGATCTTCTCGGAAGGACGGTTCCAGAGCGCGGCCGACGAACTCGGCCTCACCCAGCAGGCCGTCTCGAAGCGCATCGGTGCTCTAGAGCGTGAGCTCGGCGTGGTCCTCTTCGCCCGCGGACCCCGCGGCGCCACGCTGACCGTCGACGGCCAGGCGTTCCTGCCGCACGCCCGCGAGCTGCTCCAGGCCGAGGACCGCGCCCTCGCATCGGTGCTGCCCGGACGCCGGGCGCTCCGCGTCGGCGTGCGGAACCGGCGGACGGCACCGGCCACGCTCCTGCACGCCTTCTACCAGCAGCGCCGCGTGCGCGACCTGGACGTTGTCACATTGCCCGACCTCAACCTCGAGGCGGCGCTGGCCGCCGTCGCGGACGCCGTGGACGCCACGTTCCGCGGTCTGACCGACCCGAGGAGGCAACTCTCAGGCACGGGACTCTCGAGCGCCCTGGTCATCGAGGACCGCCACGAGCTGCTGGTCGGCCCGAAGCACCCGCTTGCAGATGCTCCGTCTGTGACCCCACACCAGCTCGCCGATCACCCGATCTGGATGCCGGGACTGCCCAGCGGGGACGAGGTCTCGGCCTACTACACCGAACTCAGCGCCACTTCCGGGATCACCATCGACGTCCTCGGCCCCGCGTTCGGCGCCGAGGTGCTGATGACCGAGATCGCCGAGTCGGCGACGCCCGCCAACCTCGTCGGCGAAGGCTCCCGCTATCTCTGGCCCACGCACTACGACCTTCGACGCATACCGATCGTCGACCCCGGACCGGTCTTCCCGCTGTGGGGCATCTGGCGTACCGACAACCGGCAGCCCGATCTGGCCGAGCTACTCGCCTTCCTCGAAGCCGACTCCACTGGCCGGCAACGCAGCGACACATGGCTCCCGTCCTGGGCCCGCCAAGACCACTAGCCAGAGCTGCTGCAACTTCGGTGAGCAGCTACGACGCCGTCGTCGTGTCAACGGGCCCCAGTCCGCAGTTCTAGTCGCGCGGATAGTGTCGCAACCCCCCTCGGGCACGGACGCCACAACAGTTGAGCCTGCGTGAACTCCTCAACGCTGCCAATCGCCGGGCTCGCCGGTGTCCGGCAACGGATGACCCGATCCGGCGCCGGTTACCTCGCTCTCAAGGCCGCGGTGGCGACCGGGCTCGCCGTGCCGCGCTCACCCTTCCCCCATGACCACTCCCCTGAACTCCGAAGACCGCATCGACCGCTCCCTGCGCACGCTGATCTGGGTGGGGGTGATGGGGGCGTTCGCGCTGGGGTGATCACCGAGCACCTCCGCGGGTTTGCCTCCTCGTGTACTGGAGGAAGCACCTGCAGCTTGACACTTAGACCTCTAACAGTTAGTCTTCTAAGTGTCAGCGGAGTCGACCGACAGGAGTACGAGATGCATGCGAAGCAGCCGGGAATGGTGCTGAAGGTCAAGGCGAAGCCCGGAATGGGGGACGAACTGTTCAAGGCTTGCCACGAGCTCCACTTCAACGGTGACCCGGACGGCCCCGTCGAGTGGGTGCTCGCTCGCTCGGACGAAGACCCCGACCTCATGTGGGCCTTCGAGTTCTACCGCGACGACGCGTCGTTCGACCGCCACTATTCGAGTGCGGCGCTCCAGGAAGGGCAGCTCGACGAAGGGCACCAGCGAATCGCCGACCTCGTCGCCGACGGTGCCGACGAATGGGGCGTCCGGGCGCCGGTGCACGTCGTCTCGGCCAGTTGAGGGTTCGACGTATGGATGCGCGGGAAACGACCAGCAGCCTCGAACTGATGCGCTGGATCGTCTGGGCACAACGGAAAAGCGGCGAGGACTGGATCCGGGAGCGCGGGCTCACCCACGAGCAGAGTGCCGCGCTCGTCTACCTGGTCCACAACCCCGGGGCGATCCAGCGTGACATCGCCCAGATGAGCCGCACCAGCGCGGCGAGCGTGTCCAGCCTCCTGCAGGGGCTCGAGCGGCGCGGTCTCGTCGAGCGGCGCACCGAACCCGGCAACGAGCGCAGCAAACGCGTCTACGCGACACCGGCGGGGCGCGAACTCATCGCCGGGTTCGACACCGCGATGACCGGCGTCGAGGAGACGATCCTGGCCCCGCTGGACCAGGCCGAGCGGGCCACCCTGCAGACCCTGCTCGGGAAGATCGCCGCGGACCTGCCGCAGCCGGCCGGGTCCTGACCCCGCGCGTGACTTCCTCGCGCGTCCGAACAGGAGCATCATGACCACCCCTCACGTGACGATCATCGGCGCCGGTCTCGGCGGCCTCACGCTCGCCCGCGTCCTGCACGTCCACGGAATCCCGGTCGCGGTCTACGAAGCCGAGCCCGCGCCGACGGCCCGCGCGCAGGGCGGGATGCTCGACATCCACGACTACAACGGGCAGCTCGCCATCGAGGCGGCAGGCCTGATGGACGAGTTCCGCGGCATCATCCTCCAGGGCCGCCAGGCCATGCGGATCCTCTCCCCCGACGGGACCGTCCTGCTCGACAAGCCCGACGACGGCGACGGCGGACGACCCGAAGTGCAACGGGGCGACCTGCGGCGGATCCTGCTCGGCTCACTGCCTGCCGGCACCGTGCAGTGGGGCCGGAAGGCCGTCAGCGCCCGTTCCCTGGGCGAGGGGCGCCACGAGGTGACCTTCGCCGATGGCGGCACCGTCACCACGAGCCTGCTCGTCGGAGCCGACGGCGCCTGGTCACGGGTGCGGCCACTGCTTTCCGAGGTCACCCCCGAGTACACCGGTACGTCCTATGTGGAGACATATCTGTTCGATGTGGACATCCGGCACCCGACTGCCGCACACGCCGTCGGCAGCGGCTCCATGGCCGCGCCGGCGGCGGGCAGCAAGGGGATCCAGGCCCACCGCGAGAAGGGCCAGACCATCCACACCTACGTCGTACTCCGCCAGTCGCAGGAGTGGTTCGGCGCCATCGACTTCGCCGACGGTGCGGCCGCCGCCGCACGGATCGCGAAGGAGTTCGACGGGTGGGCGCCGGAGCTCGCCGCGCTGATCACCGATGGCGACGTCCCACCGTTGCTGCGCCCCATCTTCACCCTGCCGCTCGGGCACAGGTGGGAGCGGGTGCCCGGGGTGACCCTGCTCGGCGACGCCGCCCACCTCCTGCCACCGAACGGCGAGGGCGCCAACAGCGCCATGTACGACGGCGCCGAGCTCGGCAAGGCCATCGCCGCACACCCCGGCGACATCGAGGCCGACCTCACCCGGTACGAGGAAGCCATGTTCTCCCACAGCGTGGAGTTCGGTTCCATCGGCGCGGAACTCCACGACGTCGACGACGACCCGGCCGCCGCTCTGATCAAGTTCTACACGGAGCACACACCGCACTAGCCGCCGGGAAGCGGGCACGGACGCGGCGGCGTCCGAGGTGGACGGTGTGCCGGGCGTGCTTCTTCCCGGGGGTCAACCGCGGGGCACGACCACCCCCGCGGACGTGCCCCCTCGCCGCACGGGCTCCCCGGCCGCGAGCACCTTGCCGTGTCCCAGGAACTCCAGGCCCGCCGCCACCCCGATGTCCGGCGGGATCGTGATCGACGGGTCGAGCGGCGAGGTCGTGTTGACCGTGAAGCGCTGACCGAGCCGCTGCAGTTCCGGCACCGCGGGATCGGCGAGGAAGCCCGGCTCCGCCTGCGTGGTGGTCGAGTTCCGCTGGGACGCCCTCGGCGCGGCGATCGCCTGCGGCAGGGTCATCCCGAAGTCGATCCGGTTCACCAGGACCTGCAGCACGGTGGTGATGATCGTGGCCCCGCCGGGCGAGCCGAGCGCCAGCCACGGCCTGCCGTCGCGCAGCACGATCGTCGGCGACATGCTCGACCGCGGCCGCTTGCCCGCCGCGGGCAGGTTCGGGTCGGGAACCCCGGGCTGCAGCGGCGTGAAGTCGAAGTCGGTCAGCTCGTTGTTCAGCAGGAACCCGCGGTGCGGGACGACGATCCCGCTGCCGCCCAGCTGCTCGATGGTGTTGGTGTAGGACGCGACGTTGCCCCACCGGTCGGTCACGACGAAGTGGTTGGTGTGGGTCTCCCCGTCCGGCTGCCGCGCCTGCACCGGCCCCGCCGGCGTGCAACCGCCCGCGCCCGCGGCCGGATCGCCAGGGGCGACGGGACTGGTCAGCGCGTGCGCCGGATCGATCAGGCAGGCCCGCTGCCTGCCGAACCCCGGCGACAGCAGCCCCGCCAGCGGCACGTCCGTGTAAGCCGGGTCGCCGACGTAGCGGTTCCGGTCGGCGAACGCCAGCCGGGTCGCTTCCAGGTAGTGGTGCAGCGCCTGCGCCCGGCTCATCTCGCCGAGCGCGAAGTTGCCGAGGATGTTCAGCGACTCGCCCACGGTGGAACCGCCGCTCGACGACGGCGCCATGCCGTAGACGTCGTAACCGCGGTAGTTCACGTGCGTCGGCGCCACGGGCAACGCGCGGTAGGTGGCCAGATCCCGCAGCTGCATGAGCCCTGGCCGCGGTCGCAGCGTCGCCCCTGGCGCCAAGGGCAGCTCGTGCACGGTGCGCACGACGTCCGCGCCGATCGGACCGCCGTACAGCGCGGTGATCCCCTCGCGGCCGATCTGCCGGTAGGTCGCGGCGAGATCCGGGTTCCGCAGCGTCGTCCCCACCTCGGGCAGCTGCCCGCCGGGGAGGAACAACGCGCTCGTCGAGCTGAACTGGGCGAACCGCGCGGCGTTCTGCCGCGTCTGCTCCCGCAGCGTCTCCGTGACCCGGAAACCGCGCTCCGCGACGTCCACCGCCGGCCGCAGGTCGTCGGCGAGCCGGAAGCGGCCCCACCGGGTGAGTGCCTGCTGCCAGGTGGCCAGCATCCCGGGCACGCCCACGGACAACCCGCTGGTCACGGCGGCGGGGAAGGCGAGCGGCTGCCCGGTCGCGGGGTCGAGGAACAGGTCGGCGCCCGCGGCGGCAGGGGCCGTCTCCCGGCCGTCGATGGTGTGCACGGAGTGCGTCCGCGCGTCGTAGTACACCAGGTACCCGCCCCCACCGAGCCCGGCGACATAGGGGTCCGTGACGCCGAGCGTCGCGGCGACGGCAACCGCCGCGTCGGCGGCCGTCCCGCCCGCACGCAGGATCCGCAGACCAGCCGCGGTCGACTCGGGCGTGTCGGACACGACCGCGCCCCCGCTGCCCACGGCCACGGGGCCGAGCACCGGGGCAGCCGCCGCCGGCGTCAGTGATGAGCCGAGCAGGGTGACGGCCACGGCCGCCGAGACGACCGCGAAACGCGAGGTTCCCATCGGGCATCCTTTCCGGGGTGGGGCCGGAGCTGCTCCTCCGATCCTGTCGCACATCCGGCGAGAGCGCTGCCCGCCGGCGGAGGGAACGGCCCCCGCGCTATCGACCCGCGGCTCCACGGCGCGAGCGGCGACGGCTGCGCCACAGCTCCAGGAAAAGCGGGACCAAGGACACCACGACGATGATCGCGATGATCGGCAGCAGGTACTGGTCGATGCCGGGGATGCTCGCGCCCAGCAGGTAGCCGGCGAGCGTGACGCCGATCGACCACAGCAGGCCCCCGAGCACCTGCCACAGCGCGAACTTCCGGGCCGGGACGGCCAGGATCCCGGCCATCGGGTTGAGCACCGTCCGGACCACCGGGATGAACCGCGCCAGGACGATCGCCTTCGCGTAGCCGTAGCGGCCGAGCAACTCCTCCGCGCGCTCGACCCCGCGGTGCAGGTGCGGGTTCCGGACCCGCGCCAGCAAGGGCCGGCCGCCACGACGGCCCAGCACGAAACCGGCCTGCGCGCCGCTGATCGCGCCCGCCGCCGCGGCGAGCAGCACGACCGGCAACGAAAGGTGCACGACGGTGGCGCTCGTCGTGCAGAACAGTCCGGCGGTGAACAACAGTGAGTCGCCGGGCAGGAAGAACCCGATCAACAGACCGGTCTCCGCGAACAGCACCAGGAACACGCCCGCCGCACCGAGATCGGCCAGCCAGGACGTCGCACTCAACGGGTTCACGCCGACCGCCACCGGCCTTTCAGCGCCAACACTTGCGCGCCCGTCCCGACCAGCGGGGACAGCCGCCCCTCGCGACCCCGGCGGACCAGAGCCGCGAGTGGCCGCCGGGCCACGAGGCCACAGGCCGCCACCGCCGCTCCGAGGACAGCGCCGGCGAGGACGTCGTGCGGATAGTGCGCCCCGACATACACCCGCGAGAACCCGACGAGCGCCGCCAGGACGAAGGCGAGCAGGCCGACCCGCCACGCGACCAGCAGCAGCCCGACCGCCGCCGACACCGCGAGCACCACGTGGTTGCTCGGGAACGAGTAGTCCGTGGCGAAATCACACGGCGCGACCGTCGGCGTGCCGGGATAACGCAAACACGGCCGGGGCTCCCGGACGAGGACCTTCACCAGGTTGCTCAGGCCGTAGGCCAGCAGGACACCGAGCGGAACCCACAGCGCTGCCGCCATGGCCTCGGCCGGCCTGCCGCGCGCCCGCCACCACATCGCCGCCACGAGAACGGCGAGCAGCACCAATCCGGCATTGGTATAGACCTCGAAGAAACCGTGCAACCACGGCGTCGACCGCGCGAACCCGGCCACGTCGAGGTACCAGCCACCGTCGATCACTCCTCCGTCCACGTGAAGGCCTCCTTTCCGGCATCTACTTCTACACGAGTGTAGAAGTAGCGTCGGGGAGACGAGCTCGGCGGGTACGACAGCGGTGTAGATTGACGTCATGCGGAACCGGCGGAAGGACGCGCTGCGACGAGCACCCGGCGCTCTCGAGGCCGAGGTGCTGACGGTGCTGTGGAACGCGGAGGAACCGCTGTCACCCGCCGAGGTCCAGGCGCGCCTGGAGGACGACCTGGCTTACACGACCGTCGTGACCATCCTCACCCGGTTGCACGACAAGGGCGTCGCGACGCGGGAGAAGCACGGGCGGTCCTTTCGCTACCACGCGGTCGACGACGAGGCCGGTCTCGCCGCGCGGAAGATGACCAAGGTCCTGGAAAGCGAGCCCGATCGCGGCAGTGTGCTGGCCCGGTTCGTGACGCAGCTGTCCGAGTCGGACGAAGAGGTCCTGCGCGCGTTGCTGCGCGGCGACTCCGGGGGCTGACCGCGTGGACGCCGACATCCTGGTCCCGCTTCTGCTGCCCCTGCTGGCCTGGCCGGTGTCGCGGTTCGTCGCGCCCCGGCTCCCACCCCGGGTGGCCGGCTGGCTTCTCACCGGCAGCAGCCTCCTCCTGGCCGCGGCCAGCACCGTCGCGCTGCTCCTGCTGGCGTTCGCCGGGCTCTCTCTGATCCCGGCCGTCGCCGAGGCCGGACACTGGTCGCCCGGCGTCCTGCGGAACCTGGACGCCGTGAACGTCCCCGTCTCGATCGCCAGTGGTGTGCTGCTGGTGGTCCTGGGCGGCCGGTTGTTCCGCACCGCCGTTCGCTACCGGCGCTGGGCCCGGCAGTTGTCGCGGGAGCTGGACGAGCACAGCCGGGACGGCGGCGTGGTGATCCTGCCCGGCGCGGAGCCGGTCGCGTTCTCCGCGCCCGGCCGGGGTGGCCGCATCGCGATCTCCAGCGGCATGCTGGCCGCCCTGAGCCCGAAGGAACGCGGCGCGCTGCTGGCCCACGAGCGTGCCCACCTGCACCTGCGCCACCACCTGTTCCTGATCACCGTGGCGCTGTCCTCGGCCCTCAACCCGCTGCTGCGCCCGCTCGGCACCGCCACCGCGTTCGCCCTCGAACGATGGGCCGACGAAACCGCGGCCACCCACCTCGGAGATCGCAGCCTCGTCGCGCGGGCAGTCGCGAAAGCCGCACTCGCCGGCCGCACGCCCCACCCGTTCGCCCTGGCCGCCAGCGGTGGTCCCGTACCCCGCCGGGTGTCCGCCCTGCTGGCGGCACCGGCCCCCGCCAGGCCAGCCGCCATGCTGGCCGGCGCCCTCGTACTCGGCCTCGCCGCACTGTCGGCGCAGACCGCCCTCGACGGCGCATCCGACCTGCACGACGGCATCGAGATCGCGCAAGCAACAGCTCCCGGGCAGAACCCGGCCGCGCACCACGGCGCACCAGCCCTGCGGTGAGCACGCCTTCTGTCAGGACGTGCGTTCGGCGCCGACGAGGACGTAACACATGAGCGCGGGCTTGTCGCTGCGGTTGTGCCAGGCGTGGCGGGTTCCCTGCTGCACGACACAGGCCCCGGGGGTCAGTTTGACCTCCTTGCCGTTGTCGAGCTCCAGGTGGAGTTCCCCTTCGAGGCAGATGCCGTAGTCGACCGTGTCGGTGGTGTGCATTCCCGGGCTGTCCGGTTCGAACACCCCCATCAGGCCGGGGAGCCGCTCTTCGGCCTCGGCGGCGAGCTGGTGGGGTCGCCGAGTTGCTCCGGTGCCGAGGACTCCGGCGCCCAGCGGAGAAACAGCACCCTGGTGCCGCCGGGGCCCGGGAAGAAGGGGAACAACTTCGGCTGCTGTGGTTTCGTGCCGACCGTGGGTCCAGAAGTTCAACCAGGCCGTCGCCCAGCGGCCGGACCTCCTCGTCGTGTCCATCTTGGACACACAGGCGATGGCGGTGCCGATCAAGAAGGCCCGGAGCGCCGGGATTCCCGTGCTCGCCGTCGACGGGCCGCCCGACCCGTCGGTGGCGGGCGACGTGATGCCCATGTTGTCGGACGACGAAAAGCTCGGTGAGTTCGCCGCCCAGAACATCATCGAGGGCCTGAAGGCCCAGGGGCGCGACTCCGGCAAGATCATCGTCCTCACCGGCACGAAGTCCATGCTCGTCACGCAGGACCGTATGAAGGGCTTCGGCCGGGTGCTGGCGACCGCCCCACGTTCGTCGTGGCCGGGCTCGTACGCTGGTTCACCAGGCTGGGGCGTGAGCTGCGCGCGGTCGGCGGTGACCGCCGGGCCACCCGGGTGGCGGGTGTCGCCGTCGAGCGGCGGCTCGCCGGGATCTTCACCGCGTCCGGCACGCTGGCCGCACTGGGCGGTGCCCTGCTCAGCTACAGCTTCGCGTCGGCCAACCCGGCTCCCGGGCTGCAGCCGCTGATCCTCGCCGCCGTCGCCGCGTTGCTCGGCGGTGTCTCGCTGGCCGGCGGCCGTGGCACGGCGGCCGGCCTGCTGGCCGTGATCGTCGCCATCGAAAGTCCGGGGCTGCACAAGCTGCTGCCGCGGCGAGGAGCACCGTCCCATCCGGACAGCCGGGCCGAGGTCACGGAATGAGGCCGAGACGCCGTGCCCGGACCACGGCCTCCATCCGCCCTTGGGCGCCGAGCTTGACCAGCAGGTTCTTGACGTGGTCCTTCACCGTGTAGACGCCGATGCCCAGCCGCTCGGCTATGGCCTGGTTCGGCAAGCCCGTCGAGAGCAACGCCAGCACGTCCTTCTCCCGTGCGGTCAGGTGCGGCACGGGCGCGTCCGGTGGCGGCTCGTCGACCAGCAGGCGGGCGGCGTTCAGCAGTCGCGCACGCAGCCGGGGATCGCCGATCTCCCCGGCGAGCGCACGCAGGTCCGCGTAGGCCTCGGCGACCCGTGACTGCCGGACGCGCTCTCGCGGCCCTTCCTCGTCACCGTGCCGTTCAGGCAGCCGCCGCAGAACGTCGTCGACAGCCAGATCTTGTTCCAGGACACGGGCTTCCTGCGAGACCGCGTCGAGGAGCCTGCCCAGCTGCCGCTGCGTCGCGCGCAGGGCGACGTAGAGGACCGCGACCGACCGGCGTCCCACCACCACCGGGGCCGCCGCCATCGCCCGCAACGCCTTGGCCCTGATGACCTGGTCGTAGTGGTGCGTGATCGCGGGCGAGCCGACGTAGTCCGGGAGGGACAGCGCGCGCTGCTGGTAGGCGACCCGCCCGCCCATCCCGTGCCCGGCGTTGAGCAGGACGCCGCGGAGCGGCCCGACCACGTGACCGTCGAACGCGTCCAGCAGCACGCCTGATGGCGTCACCCGCCCGGCGAACGCCAGGCTCACGCCGGTCCTGGCGCGCAACCTCGCCAGTGCGGCGGTCACCGGATCGACCCCCCTCTTCGGAGGGTGGCTCGCGTCGTTGCTCACGGCCACAGTGTTACCCGCGTGCCGACGCGCTGACAATCACCCGCCGTTCCGACCCGGAGAGCCCGATGCAGCCTCGAACCCTCGACGTACAGCCCGTTGTCGACGCCTGGCTGGCTGCGTACGACACCGCTGACACCGATGTCGCCCACCTGCTGTGTGACCGCCACGACGCTGACGCCGTCGCTTTCACCTTCGTAGAGCCGGATCTCACCTCCCGTGACGTGACGTACGGCGAGCTGGCCGACCGCTCCCGCCGTCTCGCGACCGTCCTCGCCGGGCGGGGCGTCGAACGGGGTGACCGCGTACCGGTCCTGATGGGCAAGCGCCCCGAACTGGTGACGACACTGCTGGCGATCTGGCGGCTCGGCGCCGTGCACGTCCCGTTGTTCACCGCGTTCGCCACGGGCGCCATCCAGATGCGTGTCGAAGCGTCGCGTGCCCGGCTGGTCGTCACCGAGCCGTCGCAGCGGGCCAAGCTCGACCCCATCGAGGGCATCGAAGTCCTGGAGACGGGCGACGCGTTCGACCGGCTGATCGACGAGGCCGAGCCGCTCGCGTCTTCGGTCGCTATCGGCGGCCGCGGCACGATGCTGCAGCTGTTCACCAGCGGTACCACCGGCAAGCCCAAGGGAGTCCCGGTGCCGGCCCGCGCGCTGGCGTCGTTCCACTGCTACCTGCACTACGGGCTCGACGTCGGCGAGGACGACGTGTTCTGGAACGCGGCCGACCCGGGTTGGGCGTACGGGCTGTACTACGGAATCCTGGCCCCGCTGGTCGCCGGACGCCGCAACCTGCTCCTCAACGCGGGCTTCACCCCGGAGTCCACAGTGGCCGTCATCGAGAAGTTCGGGGTCACGAACTTCACCGGCGCGCCGACGATGTACCGGGCGCTGAGCAAGAGCGGTCTGGTGCGGAACCTGCGCCTGCGCCGGGCCTCGTCGGCGGGTGAACCGCTGACGCCGGAAGTCGTGGACTGGGCGCGCGAAGCGCTCGGCGCCGAAGTCCGCGACCACTACGGCCAGACCGAGCTCGGCATGGTCATCAACAACCACTGGCACGCCGACGTGGCCCTCCCGGTCAAGCCCGGCTCGATGGGGCAGCCCATGCCGGGTTACACGGCCGGCATCGTCGACGGTCAGATCGCCATCGACACCGAGAACAGTCCCCTGCTGTGGTTCACCGGCTACCACGAAGCCCCGGACAAGACCGCGGAACGGTTCACGCCCGGCAACCGCTGGTACCTCACCGCCGACTCCGGCCGGCTCGACGACGACGGGTACTTCTTCTTCACCGCCCGCGACGACGACGTGATCCTGGCCGCGGGCTACCGGATCGGGCCGTTCGACGTCGAAAGCGTCCTGATCACCCACCCGGCCGTCGCGGACGTCGCGGTCGTCGGCCGCCCCGACCCCGAAGGGATCCGCGGCGAGGTCGTCGAAGCCTTCGTGGTCCTCGACGCCGGAACCGAAGCACACGACGACCTGGCGCGCGAACTCCAGCAACTGGTGCGGGACAAGTACTCCAAGCACGCCTATCCGCGCACGGTCCACTTCGTCGACACCCTGCCGAAGACGCCCAGCGGCAAGGTCCAGCGCTACCTCCTGCGCAAGCGCTGAGAGGAGCACCCAGGCGAGCCGTCCACGCGGATGTACCAGCGTCCTTGATCCGGTCCGGTGACCCCGGCCGCCACCGCACCGGATTCCGCACCGGCTGTCACTTCCGGCTTCACCTGTCCGCCGGGTCTTTCGACCCGCGCTGCCTATCGCCACGGCGTCCAATCAGGACGATGCTGAACCGTGTCCACACAGGACCTCACGAGGGGATGCCAAGATGGCGAGCGAATTCCAGCGGCACAAGATCGCGGGCGTGTTCGAGGCGATGGACTCCGAGGACCGCGGGTTCCTCGTCGAGGGCGACTTCGAGGCCCTCGCGGCGCGGTGGACCACGCTGCGGGGCGTGGCACCGGGTTCCGGGCAGTACGCACGTCTCCGGTCGATCATGCTGGGCTGGTGGGAATCCCTCAGCTCCACCGCGCGGGACCGCGAACGCATCCGGCTGGACGACGTGCTGGAGGTGGTCGACCGGCTGCCCGCGATGACCGACGCGGTGACCGCCACCGCCGACTCCATGTTCGAGGCCATCGACGAGAACGGCGACGACCGGATCTCGCGGAGCGAGTACCGCCAGCTGATCGAGGCGTGGACGGGACGGGAAACCGACACCGACGAGGTCTTCCCGTTGCTCGACCTGGACGCCGACGGCCACCTCTCCCGTGAGGAGTTCCGGCTCCTGTGGACCCAGTTCTGGGCGGGCGACGACCCGGAGTCACCCGGGACGTGGGTGTTCGGCCGCGTCGGGACGATGCCGACCACCCGCTGACCGCGGTTCGGCGGCGGAGCCGCGGCTGACCGATAAGCTGGCGGACGATGCCCGAAACCCGCCTGCCCGGCACACCGCCTCCGGCTTTCCCCGCGAAGGCTCCCCAGGGCGCGGGCTGGCTCGACCACGGCTTCCACGTCGACAACCACTCCCACACCGACGGCCAGCTGGTCTACCCCGCCTCCGGCGCCCTGGCCACCACGACCGAGCGCGGCACCTGGCTCGCCCCCGCCAACCGGGTGACGTGGACGCCGCCCGGGTTCGACCACTCCCACCGCTTCTACGGCAGGACCGACGTCCGCCTCGTCGTCATCCCGGCCCACGAGTGCGGCGCGCTCGTCGCGCACCCCAGCGTGTTCGCGGTGAGCCCGCTGCTGCGGGAGGCCCTCCTGGCGCTGACCGACCGGCTGGAGACCCGCCCTGGTGCCCACGAACGGCTGCGCGCGGTGGTGCTCGACGAGCTCGCCGCGGCGCCCGAGGAGTCCCTGCACCTGCCCGAACCGCGCGACGATCGGCTGCGTGCCGTCACCGACCTCCTGCACGCCGACCCCGGCCGGGCCATCACGCTGGCCGAGCTGGGGCGGACCGCGGGCGCGAGCGAGCGCACCCTGAGCCGCCTGTTCCACACCGAGCTCGGGATGAGCTTCCACCGCTGGCGCACCGTCCTGCGCATCCATCACGCCCTGGTCCACCTCACGAACGGCCACTCCGTCACCGACACCGCGATGGCGTGCGGGTGGTCCAACCCGTCGAGCTTCATCGAGGTGTTCACCGAGGTCGTCGGCCAGACGCCCGGCCGCTACCAGGCCGACGTGCGCCAGGGCTGAACTTGGCGGGTTTCCGGTATCCGTTGTCCTGAGAGCGGTTGGCGCGTTCCGGTGCCCCGGCGAAAGTGGGCGCATGACCGAAACGAACGAGAAGACCACCGTCGTCGTCGTGGGTGGCGGAGTCGCCGGGCTCGCAGTCGGCAATTTCCTGTTGCGCAGCGGAATCGCTTGTGTGGTGCTGGAAAAGCACAGCCGCGAACACGTCGAACAACGGCAGCGGGCGGGGGCGCTCAACGGCCGCGGGGTGCGCATGTTCCGCGAGTGGGGACTGGACGAGGTCTTACCGGAACCGTCCTCGTCCGACTCCATCGATGCGCCGGGCATGCCGATGCGGATCGACGGAAAAGAGCGGATGTGGAAGGACATGGAGGACGACGGGGAAGGCGTTTTCTGCCCGCAGCAGGTGCTCGTCCGGAACCTCATCAAGGTTTTCCTCCGCGACGGCGGAGACCTCCGTTTCGAGGCCGACGACGTGACACTGGACAATCTCGACAGTGACCGCCCCGCCGTGCGTTACCGGGACGCCACCGGCGCGACAAACGTCCTCGACTGCGATTTCGTCGCCGGCTGCGACGGCTACCACGGCGTCAGCAGGCAGTCCATTCCCGCCGGCGCCCTCACCCGCTACTCCCACGAGTTCGGCTACGCCTGGCTGGCGGTTCTGGCGGAGGTGCCCGCGGATCCGCTGGCGACCATGGCGGTGCATTCCCGCGGCTTCGCCGCCCAGATCACCCGCGGACCGAAAGCCAGTCGC
Source organism: Amycolatopsis dongchuanensis (assembly GCF_039542405.1). Lineage (NCBI taxonomy): Bacteria > Bacillati > Actinomycetota > Actinomycetes > Pseudonocardiales > Pseudonocardiaceae > Amycolatopsis > Amycolatopsis dongchuanensis. The sequence goes on along the minus strand of NZ_BAABIB010000056.1, from coordinate 13,075 downwards.
CTGTACCTCCAGGTCCCGCTCACCGACACCGTGGACGACTGGCCGGAAACGCGGATTTGGACCGAACTCGAAACGCGTTTCGGGGATCCGGTGTCCCCCAAGGGCCCGATCACCACCAAGCAACTCGTACCGCTGCAAGGCGTGGTGTACAGCCCCATGAACTACGGCAGGCTCTACCTCGCCGGCGACGCAGCGCACCTCATTTCCCCCATGAGCGCGGAAGGGATGAGCCTCGCGCTCCACGACGCCGAAGCGTTCGCCCGCGCCGTCGTCCACCACGTCGAAAAGGACGACCCGAGCCTGCTCGAAAGCTACTCCGGCGTCTGCCTGCGCAACACCTGGGAACGCCAGGCCGCCGCGGTCTGGATGACCGACACGATGCACGATTCCGGCGACGCCTCCCACCGAGGGGAATTCCTCAGGCAGGTCGCCCGGGTGAATCTGGAGACCCTGCTGGAACCGCCCGCTGAGCCGTCCACGGCGTGACGGGTCAGGAAGCGGTGCGGGGAATCGCGCTGTCGAAAGCCAGATGACTGGCGCCTTCCCCGCGGCCGATGCTCGTGCGCCGGGCCGTCCAGCGCTCGTAGCGGCCGTCGGCCCGGCGGGCGAGCACCGGGACGCGCTGTGCCCGCACGCCTTCGCGCGGGATCTCCTCGTCCTGCACGGTCAGCGGCCGGCCCGGCTCCAGCAGGCGGCCCAGCGGCTCGACGAGGCGGTTCCCCTTGCGGAGGGCGCCTTTGCGGAGCGCCACGACGCCGGGGGCGACGGCCACCGGGACGAACGGGATCCACCACTCCGGCACGGGCGAGGCCAGCAGGTAGTCGTGCGTCGCGAGCGGTTGGGCGCCGGGCGCGGCCGACGGTGGCGCCGCCTCGGCGAGCCGCGTCCGGGGGTCGCCGCTGGGTGCCTCGACGACGCGCTCGACGGCCCAGACCATGTTGGCCGCCTCGTCGCGCAGGTAGTGCACTTCCTCCAGCGGCCGGCCTTCGAGCGTGGCCGGGGCCGCGGGCGGCACCAGGAGCCCCGGCACGCCCGGGATCTCGTACATGCTGAAACCTTCGTCTTCGGCACGGGAAACGGTGATGGTGTCGCCGAAGGTGGTCGTGTACGACAGCTCGCCGAGCGTCGTGAGTGACCCGCACGGTACCTCCAGGGGGACCACCAGCCAGTCCTGGCTGTGCACCAACCCGAACTCCGCGATGATCAGCCGGGCCAGGTCGTGCGGCCGCACCTCCAGCGCGCCCAGGTTCACCTGGCCGTCCTCGAACTGCCAGTACCGGTCGGCCGGCATGCCCGTGTAGCGCAGGGGTGTGGCCAGTACCGTCGGGGCGCGGCCGGTGGCCGGCGCGTCGCCGGTGTCGAGGGTGGGTGCCGTGGGCGCGAGGTCGAAGTCGTGCCAGTCGATCCGGCCGCCGCCGTAGGACGAGGTGAGCACCTGGCCGGCCACGCTCAGGTCGAACCCGTACTCCAGCCGCGGGGCCGTCCAGCAGTCCGCCGCGGGCGCACCCTGGTACCACTCCAGCCACTCCCGCGCGGCGGCCAGCGCGGTGGCGGGCAGCCAGCCCGGGGCGGCGGGCGCGCGGAGCGCCTCGGCGATCTTCTCGCCGTCCGGCACGCGCCCGGCGAACAGCCGTGCCAGCGGCGCACCGGTGCTGTCGTAGGGATCGGCATCGGCGTCGTGTTCGAGCGGGCAGGCCGCCAGCACCGCTTCGCGGACCGCCGCGTCCTGGACCATCGCGAGGAACTGGGCCCCGCCCATCGCACGCCGACGCAGCCCGGCCTCGCCGGCCGGCATGCGCTCGACCAGGGGCTCCAGGAGGTCGTCCGCGGTCAGTGCCTGGACCGTCCCGGTCGCGGCCGACCGCAGACCGGTGATCCGGTCCGAACTCGCCGCGAGCCGGACGGAGATCGGGCTGCCGCCGTCCTCGCCCTCGAACTCACCGAGCTGCCATTGCCTGCCGCACAGGAACAGCGGGTCGGCGACGCGGGCTTCGAGGGCGGGGCTCGGGTCCCAGGACACCGACTGCGGTTCCAGCCGGGTCCAGGCCGGGGGCTCCTTGATGGCGATCAGCTTCTCCGCGCTGGATGCCAAGGGGACCGCGGAAAGCCCGTCTGCGATAGGCATCGTCAGTGCCTCACTTCCTTGACATACGGGATCATGTCGGCGGGGTCGCCGATCTCGTTGACGAGGCGGGCGGCGTCCAGCCCCTTCTCGCCGTTGAGCGAAGCGTTGCGGGTGACGAGCGCGGGCAGCACGCGGCCCACGACCTGGGTGCGCTCCAAAGTGATCAGCCGGGTCCTGGCCAGGTCGAGGGTGTCGTTCAGCGCCTCGGCGAGGGTGTCCGCCGTCCACGGCGAGCCGTCCGGCGACACGGCGAGCAGCACGCACTGCGGCGGCCGGGCGCCGGGCGCATCGGCGTGCACCGCCACCCCCGTCGTGATCAGCGCTTCGGACCCCTGCTCCCGCGGCAACCGCCTGGGCACGGTCTCGACCCATTCGTCGATCACGAGCCCCGCCAGGGGTCCGGCGCCGGGCGCGCCGTCGACCACGAAGCTCGTCACGGGCGAGTCCAGCGGCGGGCCGGAGGGGTCGAAGGGCAGCGCGATCCATCGTTCCGGCGTGCCGAGCTGGGCGACCCGGAGGCTGTCCGGCGTTCCCGCCGCCATCAGCACCTCGACGTGCCGGGCCACGCCGTCCCGCACGGTCGCGACGTCGAACAGCAGCCTCGTGATGTCCGCGCGGTCCGGGTTCAGCCGCCCGAGGGCGGCCTGGAAGCCGTCGTCGGCCGGCTGGATCACCGGCAGGATCCGGAAGTCCTCGCCGAACAGCGCCTCCCCCGCGGCGATGGGATCGTCGTCGAGAAGTGCTGTCGCTTTCGCCTCCCGCCGCCGCGCCTCGGCCGGGTCATCGATGCCGAACCCGGTGGCTTCGCCGTGAGAAAGCGCTTCCAGCGCATGGGAAACCCGGTCACGCAGGTCGCCGTGGTCGATGCCGCAGGCGGCCTTGTCCCCGGGGCGCGTGAGATCCGCGGGCAGCAGGGGCCGCGCCCCGGCGAGCAGCCGGTGCAGCGACCGGGCCTTTTCGGCGGCGGTCAGGACCGGATCCGCGAGCGCGCCCAGGCCCGGCAAGGCCGCGCGCAAGCGGCGTTCGAGGACGCCCGGCCGGGCGGCGTCGTACACGAAGTCCAAGGCGCTCAGTCCCGCCAGGTCCAGGCTCTCGCCCCCCGCGCCCACGGTGATGGCGGTGGCGGGACCCAGCATGGTTCGGGCCCATTGCTCGAGCCGGGGTTCCACCAGCTGGCGAGGCGTGCCCACAGCCCATCCCCCGGAAGCTCCGGTGGCAGGCTCGCCGGCGATCACCAGGTCCCGGTGCGTGACGGGGATGCCGCGGGTCGGGGTGCGGACCACGTCGAACTCCGCGGGCGGCGGACCTCCGGCCGCGACCACGTCCATGACGGCGGCGGCCCGCGCGGAGTTGCCCGACGCGAACTGGTGCACGCCCTCGGCGACCAGCAGGTCGGCCACCGCGTCGTACGCGGCCAGCGCCTGGTCGAGGACCTCGTTGACGGCCGCCCATTCCCCGTCGTCGGGTCCGGTCCACCCGTCGAGGAACGGGTTGTCTGCCGGGCCCTGGTCGAGTGCCGGGCGGATCACGGTCTCGCGGTCGAGGGTGAGCAGCGCGACCCCGTCGACGACATCGGCCACCACCATCGCCTCGACGTCGGCGCGCGGCGGGGTGCCGCCGACGTCGGTCAGCTTTCCCGTGCGCAGCGGCGCGAGTGCGCGCAGCGAAAGCACGAACCGTGCCAGCGCACCGCCGGTGGCCGGGTGGTCGTGCAGCCCCCGTTCGACCGTGTAGCCGAGCAGAGCCCCGAGCTGCTGCCCCTGCCGCACGCCCTCCAGCAGCCGCAGCCCGGTCCGGACCTGGCCGCTGGACAGGTCGAACGAGAACGCCCCGCTGGCCCGGTGCGCGAGGTTCGCCGCACGCAGCACACCGGCGGTCGTGGCCTGCGCCAGGCTGGGGGCGTGGATGTAGCCGCCAGGGCGCTCGGCGGGATCACTGGGGACGATGTCGTGCACCCAGCCGTAGGCGCCCAGTGCCAGGCCCCTCGGCTCGCGTGACCGGAGGACAGCGAGCCGGCGGGTGGCGAGCGCCGTCAACCCGGCGTCGATCCGGTGGGAGCAGCAGTCCAGTGTCTGGGCCACGAGGAGGGCGCGCTGGGCGGTGTCGGCCGACAGGACCAGGTCGAGGGCGGACCGGAACGCGTTCCGCCGGTCGCTCGCGCGGAGCCAGGCCTGTGCCGCGGCGATCGCCAGCTGGTGCCGGGCGTCGGGCACCGGGTGGTTCACCGCGACGTCCGCGAGCGACGTGCGGGTCGCCTCCAGCGGCTGGTACTGCGCCAGGAGACTGCTGCCGGCGAACCCGGACTCCGCGGCGAGCCGGTCGGCGAGGGGCCTCAACTCCGAGGCGGAGGCCCGCCCGGCGAACGCCTCCGTGACCGCGGGAGCGTGTGCGGCCGCCGGCCCGGTGGCCAGCAGTGCGCTGACGGCGTCGAACCGCTCCGGCGGGATCGCCGTCCCGGCGGCCCGCGCTTCCACGTCGTCGGCGATCTCGACGAGGGCTTGCAGCACGCTCCGCACCTGGCGTGGCTGGTCCTGCCGGAGTGCCGCCACGAAGTCCGCGTCGGTCCCGTCCGCGAGCGGCAGGCCCAGCGGGCGCGTCGTCGGGCCGGGCACGGCGTCCGCGAGGTTGCCCATGACCAGGCCGAGCTTGTCGTAGAGGGTGTCCAGGAACGAGGTCGTCTGCTCGTAGACGCGGCCCGGCACGTTGTCCACGAGCGTGGCGTACATGTTCATGGTCTGCGACAGGATCGACCGGACCCGCAGGCCGAGCATGGCCGGCGCGGAGCCCAGCACGTCCAGCAGCGTCTCCGGCGAGGAGTCCGCGCGGACGGCCGGTGCGACGGCGTCGCCGTAGAACGCGTGGATCGTGGTGAGGACCCGGTTCAGCTGGGGTTCCACCGGATCGGCCTCGTCGGGGGCGAACCGGTGGACCGCGGTGACCGGGAGCAGCCCGTACGGCTGGTCACCGATCCGCAGCGTCGGGAGGGGTCCCGCGCCCCGCACGTGGTCCTGGAAGAAGTCGCGCACCGCCTCGAGCTGCTGCGGCGTGATGTTCGCACCGGAGGGTCCCACCTTGAGGAGTTCGCTGAGGAAGGTGCCCCAGGTGGCCGGCCACAGCACGGTGTGCGCGGCGCGGGCCAGGTCCTGGTCGCGGTCGAACGCACCGGGGACGTCGGCGAGCACGGCCGGATCGATCCCCAGCGCCGCGGTGAGCAGCGCACCGTCGGAACCCGGGGTCGGCGCCCAGCTCACGCCCGCGGGCGGGGGCGCCGGTGGCTGGCGCCGCTGCCACGCGCTCCGGTCGGTCTCGGTGTTGTTGGTGGGGGTGCCCTGCGGGACGAAGGCCATCCCGGCGGTGTAGCGCTGCGCGGTGAGCAGCCGTTCCAGCTCCGCCTGCCCGTCCTCGCGGACGCCGAACACGACCAGCCGGTCCACCTTTTCCGCGGGCCGCGGCAGCGGCACGGTGACCGCCATGCCCACCCGTTCGGCTTCGGCGTAGTCCACGAGCCACGACATCCCCTCGGCGAGGGGCAGGTCCCCGTGCCGGACGACGGTGCCGCCCGCCGCGGGCGCCACGACGAGACGGTCCGGGATCGGCCGCCCCGCCGCCTTCGCCGTGTCGGTCCCCTGCCGTACGACGGCCACGAAGTAGGCGGGCAGCCCGCGTGCCGTGACCGGCCCGCCTTGGCGCGGTGGGACGTCCGGGAAACGGAGCTCGCCGCTGAACGGGTCGTCGAGGTTCAGGGGCGTCATCGCCTTGGCGACCCAGGGCGCGCGGTCCGGTTTGGTCCTCGTGGCGAGCAATGCGAACGCGGCGTCGCTGTCGCCGCCGCTCGCGACCGACGTCCAGTACTCCCTCGCCGCGGTCCGCTCGGTGTCGTCCAGACCGGGGTCGAGCCGGTCGATGTGCGGGTCGTCGGGGTAGACGCGGACGCGCAGTGCGCCGTCGGTGAAGCGGGTTTCGAGCCGGACCGGCAAGAGGACCAGCGGGCGCTCCGGCGGCGCGGTGAAGGGCGTGGTCATCGTCAGCCGGCTCCCATCGGTCCGAGCAGGTCGTGGATGTCGAAGGCGGCCCGTACCGGTTGCTGGAGCAGTGCGCGGGCGGTGCCGGCGGCGTTCGCCACGGGCGGGGTCAGGAAGGGTTCGGCCGACTCCCCCGGCCCGAACCGGGGCGCCGTCGGGTGCTCGGCGAGGACGAACCACCACGGGGTGCCCGCGCTGTGCGCGTCTCGCACCTCGGTGACGGTGAGGTCGAACCCGGCGAGCAGCGCCCCCGAGCGCAACCTCCGCTGGAACAGGAGCGGAGCGGCGGTGTCCCCGGTCTCGGGCGACCCGCCGCGCAGTGCCAGCGCCACGGTGTCGGGGTAGCGGCGGATCAGCTCACCGCGGACCAGCATCACCAGGCGGCCGTCGAGGTCGGCCGAGATGTGCGAGCCGAGCGGCCCGTCGTCGTTGAGGTGCAGTTCGCCGGTCAGCTCGTCGCCGTGGTGGTCGCCCCAGAACCGCCGGAAGTACGTCCCCCGCTGGTCGGTCGGGTAACCGCGCCACAGCAGCTCCCGGGCCATCTCGTGGCTGAGCCCGGCGAAGAACGCTTCCAGGAAGACCGCGTTCGACACCAGGGTGGTGACCAGGTCCGGCTCGTCGAGCGTGGCCGTGCCGGCGATCAGCCAGTCCGGGTCGTAGTCCTCGAGCGCCTGGTACATCGGCCGGTCGAAGCGCGGCGCGGCCATGATCGGCTCGGCGGGCCTGCCGTCGAACCAGTTCCCGGGCACCCAGCCGGGCAGCCGCAGGCGCTCGGCGACCTGCGCGGCGGTCGAGCGGTCCGGGTCCAGCTCGGTGAGCAGCTGGTCCTTCGCGACCGCGTAGGCGGGCCGGATGGGCGTGCCCTGCCAGTCCGGTGACACCAGTGCTCCGGTCGCCGGCTGCATGGCGGCCTCGATGTCGCGGGGCTCGATACGTGCCTGCAGCGCCTGTTTGAGGGGTTCCGTGGCGGTGATCCCCGCGCTGTCGACGGCGAGCCGGGCGCGCGTGGCGGGAGCGAGGTGCGCGCGCCCGAGATCGGCGAGCGCCGCGACGCTCATCCGGTCCTTCGCCAGCTGGGCCAGCGTGGCGGTGTCCAGGTCGAGGCGCGCCAGCTCGGCCAGCGTGGTGTCGGGCAGCTCGGTGCGAGCCGCCTCCGCCAGCACGTCGGGGTGGAGGTCCAGCGCCAGCCGCGCGAGCGCGCCGGTGGGCAGCTGCGCGCGTGCCATCTCCGCGCGCACACCGGTATCGAGCCCCGCGGACACCCCCAGTTCGGTCGTGGCGGCGCGCGCCAGGGTCTCGGTGGCCGCGTGCTCCCTGGCGATCCCGGCGAGGGTGGTCTCGGTCAGGGCACTCTGCGCGGCACCGGCGAGCGCTTCCGTCCTGGCCCCGGTCCGGGCGGCGTCGGCCAGGTCCGCCGTCTCCAGGTGCTGACGGCCCGCTGCCGCCAGCAGGTCGTCGCTCACGCCGCCGTGCCGCACCACGCCCGCCACCGCGTCGTCGCCCGGTCCGAGGCCGAGCTGCTCGGTGACCGTGGCGAGCTGTTCCCCGGCGAGATCGCCGGCCTGGCCGCCGACCTCGGCCACCGCGGCGATGTCGCCGAGCAGGCCGGCCGCGAGCTCGGGGTTCACCTCCGGATCGGACGGCATCGCCTGCTGCAGCACGTCGAGGGCCTGCTCCGCCGCCCACTGCTCGATGTCGAAGTCCGGGTCGATGTCCGGCATGGGCCAGAAGCAGTGCAGGACCATGGCCTCCCACTCGTCCCACCAGGCGAGGAACTCCTCGGCGGTCATGCTCTCCCAGTCGGGCGGCGCGGCCAGCTCGTAGTCCCGCGCGATCTCGACCACGCGCAGCTGGGAAAGCCGGGCGATCTCGCCGTCGTCGTAGGGGCGCTGGAAGTCGCGGGGCACGTCCCCGGGGGCCAGCAGGTCCGCCGGGCTGGTGCGCCGCACGACCCGGCGGAAGGCCTGCGTGGACGCCATCGGCGCGGTGCTCGACGCGGCGAGCTCGGAACGGGCGCTCCCGTTCTCCGCGCCCGGCACCGCGTCCTGGACGGGCCTGCCGATCTGGAGGAGGTCGCCGTATCCGAGCGGGCTCAGGTGCCGCGCGAACATCGACGACCGGACGGCGCGCGCCAGCTGCGCCTGCCGTAGCCACTGGTTCACCTCGCCCAGCCGGCCGACCTGGGCCCACGCGGACTGCATCAGCTGTTCCTGGTCGCGCTGGACGACGCGGGCGCCGAGCGCGGCCACGATCCGGTTGGCCGGGTCGAGGTTGAGCTGCGGCAGCCACGCGGTCGCCGGTGCGGACACCAGGCGACCGGAGCCGGCCTGGGACCCGGCGTAGACCGGCGGGCAGAGCGGCAACGGCTCCCCCGGCTCGTGCGCGCCGGGCTTGCGGGCGAGGACGGTCGGCAGGAGGAGCAGGTCCCGCAGCTCGCCGGTCACCTCCGCGGGCCAGCCTCCGGCGCGGGCGGCCGCGGCCTCGGCGGGATCGTCGCTGGCGGCCCGCGGCGGGATCGGGGACACCAGCGGGCCGCGGACCAGCTGCAGCTGCCCGGACGGGATGGCCGGGGCCTCGTCGCCGAACAGGTCGCCCCACGGCCGCGAGGTGTCGACCAGCCTGCGGCCGACCTGCCAGGGCGCCGGGCTGGGGACCAGTTTCCCCGCCAGCGTCCCGAAATCGCCGCCCTCGCCGGTGTCGAACCGCCACGAATGCAGGACCGGCAGCTCGATCTCCTCGTCGTCGCCACCTTTCCGCCACGCGGGTTCGAGGGTGCCGGTCTCGTCGCCGGGGTTCAGCGCGGCCCGCCTTCCCGCGTCGAACGCCGGTACGACGCAGGCCAGGTAACGGGTGAAGGGCTCGAGGCGGCAGGGGCACATCAGCCGGGACAGGTTCGTCGGCGCGAAGTGCGCCGACAAGCGGTCGTCGATTGCCGGGCCCGCGATGGGCCCGTGGATCTGTGCGTGTGCCCACGCCCAGGAGTCGTCCAGCGCCTGCAGCTCCGAATACCGGGCGAGGACGGTCGGTACCTGCCCGGTGCCGGGCCGGTAGCGGCCCTCGCGCAGGACCACCAGTGCCAGCCACGGCGCCAGGCGCTCGCCGTCCGGTGCAAGCGGCGTGAACTGCCACAGCGCCTCCGGGCTGTCGAACTCGACGTGCACCAGGTGGGTGGTTTCCGCGCTGGTCGCACCGGGCTCCGGGTAGCGGCGCACGATCTGCTGGTCGACGAGCGCCCGCACGTCCGCGGGGCCTCGCAGCCGCAGCTGGTAGGTCGCCGTGACATCGGGCTGTCCCGGTGCCTGGACCGGCACCACGATCTCCACGCTCGCCCGGGTGCCGCCCGGTTCCGGACCGCGCGCCGCGGCGGCCAGCCCCGTGCGCACGTACGGCAGGAAGGTGTACGTGCCGAGGACCGTGCTTTCGGCGGCGAACGCGGTTTCCGGTGGCGGCAGGGTGAAGTCGGTCGTCATCGGAGCTCCACGGTTTCCCGTACGGTGGCGTAGCTGTTGCCCAGGCGGCCACGGCTCCGCGCGACCGGTGACAGGTTCACGACGGCGGCGACCAGTTCCCCCGGCAGGTCGAGCGACCCGGCCAAGGGCTGACCGGGCGCCGGGTGGCGCGGGTACACGGTCTTCCAGTCGTACTGCGCCTCGGCCGGCGCGCCGAACCGGGCTTGGTCCGAGCCGTACAGGCGTTTGCCCGAAACGCACTCCGTGAACGCGGGCTCGTGCAGCTTCTGGTCGTCGGTGAGGTCGCGGAACTGGCCCAGTGGGAAGGGGTCCCGGGTGTCTTCCGCGGTGCGCAGGGCGTGGCCGCCGACGAGCGGCTCGCCCAGCGTGACCCGCGGGGTGGAGATCTGGCTGCCACCGATGTGGGTGATCTCGGTGTCCAGCGGGACGACGTGTTGCCGGAGTTCGAAGCCGCTTGCCGGGTCGACGACCGGACCGTCGCCGGCCGCCGGGGCGTGGAAGATCGCGACCGGCTGGACCCCCTCGGGCAGCCGCGGTGCACAGGCGCCGGGCTCGCTGAGCGCCGTCACCACCAGTTGCCGCGGGTCGATCCGCGGCGACTCGTGGTCCTCCTCCCCCCACTGGAGGGGGCCGAGGTCGAAGTCGATGTCGGGGAGGATCGGCAGTTCGAGGGTGGCCGTGCCGTGCGCGATCCACGGCGCGGGGCCGGACAGGTGCAGGCTCAGCTCGACACCGGCGAAGCTCTCGCCCGCGAACAGCAGCGACACCCCGGCACGCAGGTCGATCACGAAGCCGAACGGGTCCCACATCAGGAGGGCGTCGAAGGACAGGTGCCCTTCCGCGCCGACGCCCGCCACCTCGGCCCGCAGCTCGGCGCGGCACCCGAACATCACCGCGTTGGTGGTAAGCGCCAGGTAGGCCTCGGCGCGCAGGGACAGCAGCGCGGGCGGGGACAGATCGACGCTGAGGCGCCGCATCCCGGCCAGTTCGGCAGGCGCGTGGTAGGCGGGGTGGAAGCCACCCGCCGAGATCGCGAAACCGGGCTCCGCTCCCCAGGAGATCAGCAGGCCCAGGTCACCGGACAAGCTGAAACCGGCGAACCGCGAACGGCCGAGCCGGACCAGCACGAGCAGGTGGTCCTCGTCGATCTCGCCGTAGACGTCCGCGTTGAGGTCGACGACCGGGGTCTTCGGGGTGGGCAGCGTGACCCGGACCGCCCCGAGCAGGAGCACGGCCGGAGCCGGGAGCGTCAGGATCACGGCCACCTTGGCGGTCGCGTACGAAGTCGGTGCGCCCCAGCCGAGTTCCAGGGCCGGGCCGACCGCGACGGCACCCGCGCGCGGCTTGAAGACACTGGACAGGGTGTCGGCGATCCCGGCGGCGTCGGCCTGCGGGTCGGCGGGGAACAGCAACCGGTCGGCGGTGTGGTCGGACAGTCCGGCGCGGAGCGCGTCGGGGTCCGGTGCGCGCTCGACGGCCAGCAGGCCACCGACCCCGTTCAGCGTGAACCCCAGGCCGAGCTGGATCGCGGGCACGAACTCGGCGAACAGCAGCACGACGAAGGAGAACGGGTCGGTGCCGATCAGGCCCATGGCTTTGACCTCGACCGGTCCCACGGTGAGATCGAGCGTCCCGGCGTACTCGGAGCCACGGCGTTCGAGCGAGCCGCCGCCCTTGATCCGGCCGGCGTCGATCCGCACCCCGGCCCCGGCGGGCAAGGAGGGCTTGACGGCGATGTCGTGGCCGTCGTCCAACCCCAGCCGCACGCCGGTCTCCTGGACCGTCACCGCGATCACGCCGTTGAGCGTTCCCGCCAGCGTCCCGGTCAGGTCGAACCCCGCGTCGCTCGGCAGCAAGCCGAGATCCCGCAGCTCGTAGCCGGGCAGGCGGGGCCTGCCGGGCAGGGACAACCGTCCGCGCACGCCGGGCCCCAGCGTCACACCGTCCCTGGTGTCCACGGTGACCGCCAGCGTGGCGGTCACGTCGGCGGTCCCGGCGAACGCCGCCACCAGCGCGTCGCCTGCCGCGAGCCCCGCCGTGACCTCCGTGCTCATCGCGAACGTGAGGCGCGGGTCGCCGAAGTCCAAAGTGGCCGACAGGACGGAGTTCGCGAGCTTCACCTCAGGCGCCAGCGCGCGTTCCGCCGGGTTGGCCCACCGCCACGACACCGTCGTGCCGTTCACGGTCAGACCGTCCGCCGGGGTCAGCCCGGGTGGTACCAGACCGAGGCGGCTCACCAGCCCGCCGAACGGGAGGGCGCGGAGCACCCGGTCCAGGAGCTTGGTCAGGGCCGGTTCGGCGGAGGCGCCGCTGACCCGGCGGCAGGCGTCATCGAGTGCGCTCACGGCGGCGGACAACTCCCCCAGAGCCGCGCTCGCCGCATCGAGGGTGTCGGGAGGTGGCTCCAGCGCCGCGGCGAACGCGCTCGCGTGTGCCCTGGCGCGTTCCAGGTCGTCCTTGAGGGCCACCAGGAGATCCGGCGCGGCCGGAGCGGCGCCGGGGGCGATGAGGTCCAGTAGCGCAGCCGGGTCGGTCGGCACCAGCTCGGTGAGCAGGCCCCGGGCGAACCCCAGTCCGGCGGCGAGCACCTTGCCGGCGAGATCACTCATGACGGTCCCCGGCTCAGCCGCGGCTGGAGATGATCAGCACGGAGGGGTCGAGGCCCTGTTTGTCCACTGTGGTGGCGTTGTGGAAGCACTGCTGGTCCATCGCGTTGCGCAGTTCGATCGTGCCCCGGTGCGGGCCGAAGACGCACTCCTCGGCCGCGGTCTCCCAGTCGCGTTGCGCGACGGCGTCCTGGAAATGGGGAAAACGGAACCCCGCGCCGAGCGCCCACGCCATGCTGAGCAAGCCGAATTGCGCGTCCGCCGGCCACGAGTCGAAATCGGCGAATTCGCTGCGGTTGGTCAGGAACCTTTCGTTGGACGACAGCTTGTCGCCGACGATCCGGTCGATCTCGTCGCTTTCGATGTGCAGGGACGTGAATGGCGCGAAGGCGCCCCCGCCCCGATCCGCGAGGTCGGTCAGCTTCTTGACCGCGTCCCATTCGTCGGCGACCTGCTCGAAGGTGGCCGAGTCGCCGTTCTCCGTGAGCCAGTTGATTTCCGCGGCCAGCGCATGTGAAGCCTCGCGCTGCGCGTCGGTGGGCGTGGCGGGAAGCGCCTTGCTCGTGTCGATCAGGTTTCCCATTCCTGTGGTGACCAGACCTCGCACGTCCAGATACATGAACGGGAGCACCCCTTCGAGGGGCTCGTTCAGCGCCACCCAGTTCTCCCGCACCGAATCCCACATGGTCCGCCCCTTTCGCCGGCAACCGAGTGTCCGCGAGACACCGTGGTGTCCGGAAGAGGGCGGTCCGCCCAGTGAACCGAGGACTGGGGTACCGGGCGTTTCGGTGCTAGTTGTTGCGGGTCGTGACGTTGGTGACGTGGGTGAGGGCCTGAGGTGAGGGGACGGGT
>NZ_BAABIB010000055.1:0-94377 GCF_039542405.1 Amycolatopsis dongchuanensis | reverse complement strand
CCGGTCGCCGGGCGCGGGCGCCGGGTGTGGCCGCCGCCGGGCGCGGCCCGCTGGGCGCCGGTCGCGGCCGCCGGGGCGAGCTGTCGGCTCCGTCTCGTTGCCGTCGCGGCGGGTGAGCGCCGAGCCGTTGGTTCCGCCCGCGCCCGTGCTGTGGAGAGGTTCCTGCGTCAGGCTGCCGCGGTGATGCTGCTCGCCGTGAACCCCCGAGGCGCCAGCTCCCGCTCACGGCTGCCTGGCGACTGCGGTTTCGTTCGCCGCTGCCGCTGCGCGGCGGCGGCAGCGGCTGCCTGCGCCGCTTCGCCTTAGATCGCCGCCGCCCTCCTCGAAGCGCCGCGGCGCCAGCACCGCCCACCGCCGCCGCGCGGGCCCTGCAGCCGTTCCACCGCGGCCGCCCCCACGCCCCCAACCCCCTCACGGTCGCCGGGCGAAGGCGGGGGCGTGCTCGGGCAGCAGCCCGACGCCGATGAGATACGCGGGCACCGACCGCGCCGCCGGCACCAGCTTCGCCAGGCGGGTCGCGAGCGGCGGTGGGCCGCTCCGCCTTCCTTCGATCACCGGGCCGATCACCGCCCGGTGCATCATCCGCTGGATCCCCTGCACGAGCACCGTCGGCAGCCACCGGCGGCGGTGCACCCGCGCGAGGTCCCGCCTGCTCACCCGCCCCCGCCGCAACGGGCCCGCCAGCAGCCGTGCCGTCGCCACCGCGTCCTGCACCGCCAGGTTGATGCCGACCCCACCGATGGGTGACATCGCGTGCGCGGCGTCGCCGATGCACAGGACTCCGTCGGCGTGCCAGCGGCGCAGCAGGTTCAGCCGCACGTCCAGGTGCTTCACGTCGTCCATCGACTCGAGCTTCTCCACGCGGTCCGCCAGCTCCGGCAGCACCTCGGCGACCCTCGCGCGGAACCCGTCCAGGCCCTCCGCGCGCAACTGCGCGTCGAGCCCCTTGCGCGCCACGTACGCGATCTGGAAGTACCCCTCCCGCGGGATCGTGACCGCGAACTGCGCGTTCCGCATGCCGGGCGTGAGCGTCTGCCGTTCATCGCCCTCGCGGGGCAGCCGGAACCACCAGACGTCGATCGGCACCGGGTATTCGTGCGGCCTCAGCCCGGCGAGGCGGCGCACCGTGGACCACCGCCCGTCACACCCGATCGTGAGCTCCGCGGCGATCTCCCCGGTCCGCCCGTCGGCCGTCCGGTAACGCACGCCCGTCACGCGGCCCCCCTCGCGCAGCAGGTCCACCACCTCGGTGTCCATCCGCAGGTGGAAGTGCTCCTCCTCGCGGCCCGCGTCCGCCAGCAGGTCCAGCAGGTCCCACTGCGGCACCATCGCCACGTCCGGGTGCGGCACCCGCAGCTTCCGGAAGTCGGCGATCACCAGGTCGGGCCCCTCCCCGCTGGGCACCACGACCTCGTGCAGCCTGCTCTGCGGCAGCGCCGCGAACCGCTCGCCGAGGCCCAGTTCGTCCAGCAGCGTCTGCGTGGACGGGTGCACGGTGTCGCCGCGGAAGTCACGCAGGAAATCGGCGTGCTTCTCCAGCACCGTGACGTCGACCCCGGCCCTCGCCAGCAACAGCCCCAGCACCATCCCCGCGGGCCCGCCGCCCGCCACGAGGCACGTCGTCCGCTCGGTCATCGCCGCCTCCTGTTTTTCATCGTCTGTTGAATAAAACCAGGATGGCCTCGGGGAAGGCGTTCGTCAAGCGGGATACGCTGGTCGGGCTATGACTGAGACCGCGGTACGCGCACGCTTCTGCCCCTCGCCGACCGGCACCCCGCACGTCGGGCTGATCCGCACGGCGCTGTTCAACTGGGCCTTCGCCCGCCACCACGGCGGCACGCTGGTGTTCCGGATCGAGGACACCGACGCCGCCCGCGACAGCGAGGAGTCCTACCAGCAGCTGCTGGAAGCGTTGCGCTGGCTGGGCATCGACTGGGACGAGGGCCCCGACGCAGGCGGCGAATACGGTCCGTACCGGCAGAGCCTGCGCCGCGACATCTACGCCGACGTCGCGAAGCGCCTGCTCGACGCCGGTGAGCTGTATGAGGCGTACTCGACCAACGAGGAGGTCGAGGCCCGGCGCAAGGCCGCGGGCCAGGACCCCAAGCTGGGCTACGACAACTTCGACCGCGACCTCACCGAGGAGCAGCGCGAGGCGTTCCGCGCCGAGGGCCGCAAGCCGGTGCTGCGCCTGCGGATGCCGGACAAGGACCTGGGCTGGGACGACCTCGTCCGCGGCCCGATCACCTTCCCCGCCGGCAGCGTGCCGGACCCGGTCCTGGTGCGCGCGAACGGTGATCCGCTGTACACGCTGACGAACCCGGTCGACGACGCGCTCATGCGGATCACGCACGTGCTGCGGGGCGAGGACCTGCTGCCGTCCACGCCGCGGCAGCTCGCGCTGTACGACGCGTTGCGCCGCATCGGCGTCACCGACTTCACCCCCGAGTTCGGCCACCTGCCGTACGTGATGGGGGAGGGCAACAAGAAACTGTCCAAACGCGACCCGCAGTCGAACCTGTTCAACTACCGCGACCGCGGGTTCATCCCCGAGGGGCTGCTGAACTACCTGGCGCTGCTGGGCTGGTCCATCGCGGACGACCGGGACGTCTTCAGCGTGCAGGAGCTCGTCGAGGCGTTCGACATCGCCAAGGTCAGCGCGAACCCCGCCCGGTTCGACGCGAAGAAGGCCGAGGCGATCAACGGGACGCACCTGCGCGCGCTGCCCGCCGAGGACTTCGTGCAGCGGGTCGTGCCCTACCTCGTCAGCGCGGGCGTGCTGCCCGCGGAGCCGGGCGAGGAGCAGCTGGCGAAGCTGCGCACGATCGCGCCGCTGGTGCAGGAGCGCGTGACCGTGCTGGGTGACGCGGCGCCGCTGGTGCGCTTCCTGTTCGTGCCGGACGAGGAGTTCGCGCCCGAGGAGGACGCCGCGACGAAGGCGCTCGGCCCGGACGCCGAGCCGGTGCTGCGTGCCTCGATCGAGGCACTCGAAGGGCTCGGGGAGTGGCGGGCGCCCGCGATCGAGCAGGCGCTCAAGGACGCGCTCGTCGAGGGCCTGGGTCTCAAGCCCCGCAAGGCTTTCGCGCCCGTCCGCGTGGCGGTCACCGGGCGCACGGTGTCGCCGCCGCTGTACGAGTCAATGGAACTGCTTGGCCGGTCAACATCACTCGCCCGGCTGATGCGCGCGGTGCCGGGCAACTGAGAGTAGAGGGTCACGATCGCGAATCGACGAAAGTAATCACCTTGTCGGTCGAATCGCGAACGCGCTCAGTCCCCTAGCCTCGCTGGGTGGATTTCGCGCGCCCCCGTTCCTCCGCTCCTGTCTTCACCCTCGGTACCCCGGCCGATCCGTGGACTCCGCCCAGTCTGCGGCTGGTGTGCCTCGACATCGACGACACGCTGATCGACTTCAGCGCGGCGGGCCGCCGGGCGCTCGCCGCGCTGCTCGGTCGTGCCGACATGTGGCCGCTGTGGGAGCGGATCACCGACCGGCACGTCGCGCTGGTCGTCGCGGGGGACCTCGACTACGCGTCGATGCACTTCCGGCGCACGCAGTGCTTCCTGGGGGAGCTGGGGGTAGTGGTCGACGGGGACGACGTCGCCCGGTTCGAGGTGCGGCGCAAGGACCTGCTGCGCCGGTCGATGTGCCTGTTCGACGACGCGCTGCCGTGCCTCGACTGGCTGCGGGCCGCGGGCGTGCGCCTGGCGGCCGTGACGAACGCCTCAGGGGCCCACCAGCGGGCGAAACTGGCGGATCTGGGCCTGGCCCGGTTCTTCGACCACGTCGCCATCGCGGGCGAAGTGGGGGTTGCCAAGCCCGATCCTGTGATGTTCCACTCGGTGTGCGAGCGCCTGGGGTGCGCGCCCGGTGAGGCCGCTCACGTGGGGGACAAACTGCAGACGGACGCCGTCGGCGCGCGCGACGCGGGGCTGACGGGCGTGTGGCTCGACCGGCACGACACCGCCGCCGAGGTGCCGGAGGGCGTGCACGTCATCCCCGGGCTGGACGAGCTGCCGCAGCTGCTGGTCAGCGAGTTCGCGAGGGTCGGCGTGCCCGTCCAGCGCTGAGGTGCGGGGCCCCGGTGATGAGGGCGTTCCGGGCGTGGTCTAGTATTTCTTCCCGGCGGTGCTGATCCGGATCGCGACCGGAGAGGCAAAACCGTTGGGGTATGGTGTAATTGGCAGCACGACTGATTCTGGTTCAGTTAGTCTAGGTTCGAGTCCTGGTACCCCAGCTGCGAAGCGGAAAACAGCCTCTGGTAAGTTTCCTCTCGCAAGCAAGAGCAAGCCCCCGTCGTCTAGCGGCCTAGGACGCCGGCCTCTCACGCCGGTAGCGTGGGTTCGAATCCCATCGGGGGTACGTTCAAAGAGCGCCGACTCGATCGAGTCGGCGCTCTTTTGTTTTGTCGGAGGTCCGGGCGGGGTCGAGCTGGGCTCGGGTTTTCCAGGCGTTGGTCTTCGGTGTGCCGAGTTCGCCGACGTCTGCTTCACGGATACCGCAGCGCGTGGAGCGCTTGGCCCAGATCAACGCTTCGGCGCTTCCCAACCCGCGGTCGGCTGTGGTCGGTCGGGGGTGAAACCGAACGTGCGGGCGGGAGAGCAGTCACGGTGGTCGGTGGGTCGCCGCCGTGGGCGGAGCGGGCACGACGACGCCCAACAACATGACGAACGCCCCCGCCAGATCGATCCACGGACCCAGGCCGATGCTGGCGAGCTCTCCCGTGCCCGTCAGCGCCTTGAGCAAGCCGACCGAGAGCAGTCCGCCGATCGCGCCCGCGCTGGCCAGGAGGATGACGGCCGTGCCGCGGGCGGCGAGGCCTTCCCGCAACACCAGGGCCGCGATGAGCGACGTGAGGCCGCAGACGACGAGGGCGGCGGGGACCAACACCAGCGGGACCGAGCCGCCCGATCCCAGCTGTGCGGCGTCGAGGAGGTTCACGTTGCCGACGAGCACGACGTGGAGCCATGGCACCAACGGTGAGATCCCGATGAGCAGCCCGCCCAGCCCGAGGCCGATGCCTGGAGTGAACCGGCGCACCACCGCCAGGGCCGCGGGTGCGGTTTCCGGATCGCGCGGTGAGCCGGGTCAGGGGTGGGCCCAGCGGGGGTCCTGATGTGTTCCTCCCCGGGTTGCGTCCTGCCGCGCTCCGCTTGCCGCTCGTTCAGCGGCTCACGCGGCGTGCGACGAGGAGCCCGCTGATGAGCAGGACCGCCGCGGCGATGATCCACACCCAGACCGGCACCGTGCCGTCGGTGGTTGCGGTGGTGGCGGCGGCAACGGTCGGCGTGGCCGCGGCGGGCGTCGTGGGGGTACCCGTGCCCGCGGTGGTGAGGGTGAAGGCGAAGGCGTCGGAAACGGGGTGCCCGTCCTCGGAGACGATGTGGTAGTTGACGGTGTAGACGCCCGCGGGACCGAGGTTCCGCAGTCCTACTGAGACAGTCGCGCCACTGACGGTCGTCGGTCCGGTGTCCCAGCGCGAGCTGCCGTCCGGGCCGGTGACGCTGATTTCGTTGGGGCCGTTGTCGACCGGCTCGTTGAACACCAGCCGCACTTGGGCCGGCGCCGCGGCGATCGAGGCCCCTTTCGCGGGGTCGCTGGAGACCAGGACGTTGTGGGCCTGCGCGATCGGTGCCGCGCCCACGACCAGGGCCGCCGCCGCTCCGGCGACCGCAAGCGCTTTCAGGCTGCGCATTCTCGGTACTTCCTTTTCCAACGGGGAGCAAGTCGCCGGAAGGCTAGCGACGCGCGACGAAAGTTGAACACCTTCCGTCGTTAAGGCGCGGTAACCAGAAGTTCACCGCGTGGGCCACCGGGGCGGCGACAGGCGTTGTCCGCGCTCAGTTCCGGCTGTCCGTCCACCTGGACTGTCCTATTTGGGATGTCTAAATGGACGCTTCTCACCAAGGCGGCCGCGCACGCCGGGAGGTCATTTACCTCAGCTTCACAACGGGGTCATTGCCTGAAACGCCGCCGGTGATGTGATGCCGCATCGAACGGCCCGGACGGGCGTGTCGTCGCAAGCGGACGGATATCGCGAAGGAGTGTCAGGTGGCGGCAGTGAATTCGCTGCGCAGAGAGCAGGTCGTCGCGGCCTTGCTGGTGACGGGCGTGGTGGTGGTCGTCGGTTATGCCTCCGGGCTCGGCCTGCACACCACGACGACGGCGACCGCGCCCGCCCAGGCGGGGACGGCCCAGCCCGGCGCTGATGCCGCGATGCCGCCCGCGGCCGCGGGCCTGCCCCAGGCGGTGGCGCCGCCGGGGATGACGATGCCCGACAACGTCCTGCCCGCCGCCGGGGCGGTGTCACCGGTGCTCGACCAGCCGGTTCCCGCTGGCCCGGCGCCCGACGGCTCGATGCCCTCCTCCCCGGTGCAGGTGCCCGTGGCGCCTGCACCGCCGGGACAACCGACCCCGCCCAGCCAGCCCGGGGCACCCGGGTCGCCCGGCACGCCTCCCGCGGCTCCCGCCGTCTGCCTGCCCGGTGCTGCCCAGACCGTTGTCGACAACGCGAACACGGTGGTGAGCGGGCTGCCGGTGGTGAGCAGCCTGACCGGCGCGCTCGGGCTGACGCAGAGCCCGGACGGGACGAGCCCGGGCGCCCTCAACACGTTGCTGTACACCGTGACCGGGTACTGCGACCCGGCAGGCACCGCGGCGGGCGACCCGGTGTCGGCGCTGACCGGTGCGCTTCCCGGGCTCCCGTCGGTGCTGCCGGCCGCGACGGGTGGGTGACCAGTGGATCTGAGTCCTGTCAAGGTCTGCTACATCGCGGCGCGAGCGGTCGACTACCTCGGGATGACGCTGTTCCTCGGTGGACTCCTGTTCCTGGCGGTGCTCTGGCCCGGCGGCGCCGACCAGCGGCCGGCCCGCCGGATCGTGGTGACCGGCTGGGTGCTCGGCGTGCTGGGCACCGTGACCGCGATCGGCTTCGAGGGTGCGTGGATCTCGCAACGCGGTCCGGGCGCGGTGTTCGACTGGCAGATCGTCTCGCAGGTCCTGGACGTCCACTTCGGACAGATCTGGGTGGCCAGGGTCCTGCTGTGGCTGCTGGGCGGGGTCGTGCTGGCGCAGCTGCTGCAGCGGGGGAGGGTCGCCGCCGGTGCCCTCGCCTGGCGCACCGGGTTCGCGGCGGTCGCGTTCGGGCTGCTGCGGACCACCGGGATGACCGGGCACGCCGCGGAGACCGCGCGTCCCCTGCTGGCGCAGGTGGCGGACTTCGCGCACGTCCTGGGGGTCTGCGCGTGGCTGGGCGGGCTGGTGATGCTGCTGCTGGGTGTGCTGGTCCGGCGCAGGCCCGACGAGCTCGCCGCGGTGGTGCCGCGGTATTCCGTGCTGGCCATGGGATCGGTGCTGGTGATCGTGTGCGCCGGGGTGGTGCTGGCGTGGCAGACGCTGGGGTCGCTGGGCAAGCTCGTGAGCACCGGTTACGGGCGCACGTTGCTGTTCAAGATCGTGGTGCTCGCCGGGATCCTCCTGGTCGCGCAGGGCAGCCGCCGCTGGGTCAACCGGCGGCTGGACTTCGCCGTGGTGCTGCGCGGCGACTCCGCGACCGTGCGCCCGTTCGTCTACTCCGTGGCCGTCGAGACGGTCCTCGTGATCGCGGTCGTCGTCGCGGCCGCTCTGCTCGTCACGGCCAGCCCCGGCCGTTGACCCTTCTGTGAAAGGAGCTTCTGGATGGACACGTCCCAACCCGGACCGGCGAGGGTGCCGGACCCGCCCGCGGTGGTCCGGCGGTCCCGGCTGCTGGTGGGCCTCGCCGTCCTCGGGGCGGCGGGCGCCACGGCCGCACTCGTGCAGCTGAACGGCACCACGAGCACGACCGCAGCCCCACCGGCCGCTGCACCATCCACTGTGGACGTCGCTGACGCGGCGTCGCAGAGCCTTCTCGCGCTGCCGCAGGCCGACCAGCTCACGCAGGCCGCCGGTCAGCTCGCACAGCCCGCGGCACCGGTGCAGGCGGCGGTGGCCGCGGCACCGGTGCCTGCCGCCGCCCCGGCTCCGGCACAGCCGCAGGCCGCCCACGGCGAGATGGCCCCCGCGACGTCCGCCTCAGCGTGCGTGGCCAAGGAAGCGCTGCAGCCGATCCTCGACCACGTCAAGGCGGCGCACCTGGAAACCTCGCCCGGGCAACAGGTTTCCGACGCGCTGAACCTCGACCAGTACGTCAAGACCCACACGGTCTGGTTGGAGAACGTGCTCTCGCCCGTCATGAACGGCTCGGCCGACAAGACCGTGACCGACACGCTCGCCCCGATCTGGGCCCACGTCCAGTCCGCGCACCTGGAGACCTCACCCGCGCAGCAGGTTTCCGACGCGCTGAACCTCGACCAGTACGTCAAGACCCACACGGTCTGGCTGGAGCAGGTGCTGACCCCGTTGCTCACCCAGGCGAGCTGCTGACCCGCTCCGGAAAGGACGAACACACCCATGGACACCCCAACCGAAACCCCGGCCGCGACGCCGCCACACCGGCCCCGCAGGCCGGGCTGGCTGATCGGCGTCGCCGTGGTGGCGCTGGCAGGTCTGCTGTTCAGCGTCGTCAGCCTGCGCTCGCACCAGGACTCCACGCCGGCGGCCCTGCCCGCCGAGATCACCGGTAACCCGGTCGGCGTCGCGCTCTACGAGAGCATGTAGCAGGCGGAGACCCCGACCGCGAAGACCGTCTCGGTGGAAATCAAGAACTACGCCTACTCGCCGGCTTCGCTGACCGTGGCGGTCGGCGACACCGTGACCTGGACCAACGAGGACGTCGCCCCGCACACGGTGACCGTCTCCAACGGGCCGGTGAAGTTCAACTCGCCGAACCTGCAGCAGGGCCAGAGCTTCACCTACACCTTCACGCAGGAGGGCACCTACGACTACTACTGCGCGGTGCACCCGGACATGAAGGCCACGGTGACGGTCACCGGAGCGGCGACCACGCCGCCGTCCACCTCGCAGTCGCCGACCGCCGCGCCGACCACGTCGATGTCGATGCCCTCGTCCCCGAGCAGCCCGGCGTCCTCGTCGACGCCCTCGATGTCGATGCCGTCGACGAGCAGCGGCAGCGCGAGCGGCTGCGTCTCGAAGGGGGTGCTGCAGCCGATCCTGGACCACGTCAAGGCCGCGCACCTGGAGGAGTCCCCCGGCCAGCAGGTCGCGGACCTGCTGAACCTCGACCAGTACATCAAGACCCACACGGTGTGGCTGGAACAGGTCCTGTCCCCGGTGTTCAACGGTTCGGCCGACAAGGTGGTCACCGACACGCTGGCGCCGATCTGGGCGCACATCCAGTCGGCGCACCTGGAAACCTCGCTGAGCCAGCAGGTGACCGACGCGCTGAACCTCGACCAGTACATCAAGACCCACACCGTCTGGCTGGAACAGGTCCTCACCCCGCTGGCGAACCAGCTGACCTGCTGACACCGCCGCGGTGGCCCGGCCGGACCGGCCGGGCCACCGCACCCCACCGTGCCCGCTCGACCCGCCGAGGAGAACTCCGTGTCCGGCGACCCGCATCCCACCGTCGAACTCCCGGCCGCGACCACCGCCTTCGCGCCGGTCGAGGACCTGCCGCTGCCCGGCCGCTACGAGCTCGACCCGGACCGGTTCGTGCTCGAAACCACGGCCCGGCTGCTGCGTTGTCCCGTCCTGCGCGGGCGGTTCGCCGCCACCGCCGGCCATCTGGTCCTCGACCCCGACCAGCCGGAGCTCGCACTCGAGCTGGACACCCGTTCCCTGCGCACCCGGGTGCCCGGGCTCGCGCGGCTACTGACCGACGAAGGAGGACTGTGCGCGAGCACCTTTCCCGCCATCCGGTTCACCAGCACCAGGATGGGGGTGACCTCCACCCGGTTCCTGGACCTCGCCGGACGACTCGAAGTCCTCGGCGTCACCCGCGAGCTGCGGCTGACCGGTCGACTGGCCTATGTGGACGAGAACTCCGTGGTGCTGTGGGTGAAGGGCGTTCTCCCGCCCCCGCGGCGGCCGCTGAAGCGCGGGTCCCCGCCCGCGCGGGTGATCGCCCGGCGTCCGCTGCACCTCGAACTCGCCGCGGAGTTCGCGCGATGAGGCTGGTGCTCGTGGCGTGCCTGCTGGCGATCGGGGTACCGCTGGCCCTCGCGCCGGCGGCCGACGCGGCGGCGCAGGCGGTCATGATGCAGAACTACGCCTTCTCGCCCGCCACGCTGACCGTGCACGTCGGTGACAGCGTGACGTGGACCAACCACGACCAGGCGCCGCACGACGTCACCACCACCAGCGCGCCGGTCGCGATCAAGAGCCCGATGCTCAGCACGGGGCAGAGCTTCACCTACACCTTCACCACCGCCGGGACCTACTCGTACTACTGCTCGATCCACCCCGACATGCGCGCGCAGGTGATCGTGCAGCCCGCGGCCGCCGCGGCACCGGTCGTGTCCCCGGCACCGAGAACGACGGCCCACCCGCAGGCCGGCGCCTCGCGCGCCCCGGCCCCGTCGCGGGCGCAGGCGTCCCCGCAGCAGGGACAGGCGCCCGTCGCGCAGCAGCCGGTACCGTCCACATCGGACAGTGCGGGCCCGGCGGCAGGGCAGGCACCGGCGACGGGACAGGCACCGGCGACCGCGCAACCGGTCGTCGCCGCCGGTACCGCACCGGCCACGTCGACCACGGTCCTGGACCCGATGCTGCTCGTCGCCGGAGTCGCCGCCGGTGTCGTCGTGTTGTGCCTGCTGCTGCTCGGGTCCCGCCGGGAGACCTGAGCGGTCCAATAGCCCTGTTTCACTGCGTCGACCGGTGGTGCTCTTGGAGCCGTTGCTGTCCGTCAGTAAGAAACCTGGCCGCATCGACAAACTCACCGGCCGCGTGGGCCGTGCCGTCGCTCAGCAGCTCGTTGACGCGCTCGACGTCGTACCCGAGGCCGGCCAGGACCGCCTCCGTGTCGGCGCCGCGCGGACGCGGGGCCGTGCGCACGGTGCCGGGTGTGCCGCGCAGCTTGATCGGGATGCCGGTGCCGACGTAGTCGCCGACCGCGACGACCATCTCCTGGCTGCGCACGTGGGCGTCCTCCAGCGCCTCGCCGACACTGTGGATCGGCGTCGCCGGGACGCCGCGCGCGAGCAGGTCGCGGGTCAGCCCGGCGCGCTTCCACGTCGCGATCGCGGGGCGGAGGTGCTCCTCCATCGCGGCGCGGTGGGCCAGGCGCGCCCCGTTGGAGGCGAAACGCGGATCGTCAGCGAGGCCCGGGATGCCGAGCACTTCCACCAGCTTGCGGAACTGGCCGTCGTTGCCGCAGCCGATGAACATCAGCCCGTCCGCCGCGGCGAAGCTGTCGTACGGCGCGATCGTCGGGTGGGCCGAACCGGTCCGCTGACCCTCGACACCGCCCATGAGGTACGACGGCGAGTGCGGGTGGAGCAGTGAGACGGCCGTGTTGACCAGGTTGCAGTCGACGACCTGCCCCTGGCCCGTGCGCTGCCGCGCCTGCAGGGCGAGCAGGACGCCGGTGCAGGCGTAGATGCCGGTGACCATGTCCGCGATCGGCACGCCGACCCGGAGCGGCTCGCCGTCGGGTTCGCCGTTGATGCTCATCAGGCCGCTGTAGGCCTGCGCCACCGCGTCGTAGCCCGGCATGCCGCCCATCGGGCCGTCGGCGCCGAAACCCGTGATGTGGCACAGGATCAGCCGCGGCCACGTCGCGCGGACGACCTCGTCGCCGAAGCCCCAGCGGGCGAGCGTGCCGGCCTTGAAGTTCTCGACGACGACGTCGGCCTCGGCGAACAGGTCGCGGAGGACCGCCTGGCCCGCCTCGGTACGGAGGTCGAGGCAGATGTTCGCCTTGTTGCGGTTGATGCCGGTGAAGTAGGCGCTCGTGTCCGGCCCCACGAACGGCGGGCCCCACGTCCGGGTCTCGTCGCCCGTTGGCGACTCGACCTTGATCACCTCGGCGCCGTGGTCGGCGAGCATCTGCGCGCAGAGCGGCCCGGCCAGGACCCGCGACAGGTCGACGACCTTGAGGCCGGACAGAGCGGGCGCGTCCGCGGCGTACGTCCCGGTGCTCATCTCAGTAGCTCTTCGGGAGGCCGAGGACGTGGGTGGAGATGTAGTTGAGGACCATCTCCTGGCTGACCGGGGCGAGGCGCAGGATGCGCGACTCCCGGAAGTAGCGCTCGACGTGGTACTCGTGCGCGTAGCCCATGCCGCCGTGCGTCTGGACCGCCTGGTCGGCGGCCTTGAAACCCGCGTCGGCGCAGAGGAACTTCGCCATGTTCGCCTCGCGGCCGCAGGGGAGGCCCTGGTCGTAGGCCCAGGCTGCCTGGCGGGCGACGAGCTCGGCGGCGTCGAGCCGCATCGCGCACTCGGCGAGGGGGAACGCGATGCCCTGGTTCTGCCCGATCGGCCGGTCGAAGACGACCCGCTCCTGCGCGTACTTCACGGCCCGGCGCAATGACGCGCGACCGATGCCGAGCGCCTCGTGTGCGAGCAGGATCCGCTCGGGGTTGAGCCCGTCGAGGAGGTAGCGGAAGCCCTTGCCCTCCTCGCCGATGCGGGCCGACTCCGGCACGAAGACGTCGTCGAAGGCGATCTCGTACGACGGCACGGCGTTGCGGCCGAGCTTCGGGATCGGGTTCATCGTGATGCCGGGGGAGTCCATGTCGACGAGGAAGAGGCTCATGCCGTCGACCGGGCGCTCGTCGTCGCGGGGACTCGTGCGGGCGATGAGGACGGCCTTCTGCGAGTAGCCGGCCTTGGTGATCCACACCTTGCGGCCGCGCAGGTGGTAGCCGCCGTCGGCCTTGCGGGCGAAGGTCGAGATCCGCGTCGTGTCCGTGCCGGCATCGGGTTCGGTGACCGCGAAGCAGACGTGCAGGGAGCCGTCGACCGCTCCCGGCAGGATCTCCTCGCGCTGCTCCTCGCTGCCGTGCTTCACGATGGTGTTGAGGCCGAAGATCGTCAGGTGGATCGTGCTGCAGCCGTTCATGCCGGCGCCGGAGGCGGCCACCTCCTCGAGCAGCAGCGCCGCCTCCGTGATGCCGAGGCCGCCGCCCCCGTACTCCTCGGGGATGGCGATCCCGAGCCAGCCGCCCTCGGCGAGCGCGTTGTAGAAGTCCCACGGGAACTCGTGGTCCGCGTCGCAGCGCGCCCAGTAGTCGTCATCGAACTTCGCGGCCAGCGCCCGGACGCCCTCGCGCAGCGCCTGCTGGTCCTCAGTGAGCGTGAAATCCACGACGGCCTCCGGATATACGAACAGTCATACGATTATCTGAACACGAAAAAGGGGCCCGGGCAACCCCGGCGCAGGCCGTGGAAATCCCCGCGCAACGCTTGACGTGATGCCTGCCACGTGCTTCGGTGATGCGTAGATGCGCAACCGCGTTCGTATATCTGAAAGGTGGTGCCGTGGACGAAGTGGTCTCCCGGCCCGAGCTGACCGGTCCCGAGCGCCGTCGCGCCGCGGCCGCGATCATCGTGGGCTCGGCCCTCGAGTGGTACGACTTCTACCTTTACGCCTCGATGGCCGCCCTCGTCTTCGGCGGCGTCTTCTTCCCCGCGGGCAACGACTCGGCCGCCACGCTCGCCTCGTTCGCGACGTTCGCGGTCGGCTTCATCGCCCGCCCCTTCGGTGGCATCGTCTTCGGTGCGATCGGGGACCGCTTGGGCCGCAAGGCGACCCTGTCGATCACGTTCCTCGTGATGGGCCTGTCGTCCGGCTGCATCGGCCTGCTGCCTGGCTACGCCGCGATCGGCGTCGCCGCCCCGCTGCTGCTCGTCGTCCTCCGCCTGCTGCAGGGCCTCGGTGCGGGTGCCGAGTTCAGCAACGCGATCGCGCTGTCGTACGAGTACGCGGGATCCGGCAAGACCGGCCGCTTCGGCTCGTGGCCCGCGCTGGGCGTCAACATCGGCCTCTTCGTCTCGTCGCTGACGATCACCCTGCTGACCGCCATCGACGAGGACTTCCTCTACGGCTTCGGCTGGCGCATCCCGTTCCTGGTCGGCTTCGTCCTCGTCGCCGTCGGTTACGCCGTCCGCCGGCGGCTGCCCGAGACCCGCGCCTTCGAGGAGCTCGAGCACGCGACGCCGCGCGAGCGCCGCAAGCCGCTGCTCGAGCTGGTCCGCGGCAACTGGAAGGCGCTGCTCGTCGTCATGGTCATGACCATCGGCTACAACGGCGCCAGCTACGTCTTCAAGACCTTCTCCCTGAGCTATCTCAAGACGGATGTCGGCGCGCCCGCTTCCTACGGGACCTTCGGCATCACCGTGGCCAGTGTCGCCGCGATCATCGTGATCCCGGTCGTCGGCAGGCTCTGCGACCGCGTCGATTCCCGGCGAGTCCTGCTGGCGGCCGGTATCGGCGTCGTCGCCCTCGCATTCCCGTTCTTCTCGTTGCTGGACACCGGTAACAAGTGGGCGATCGGGGCCGCTCTCGTCCTCGCCACCGGTCTGGTCATCCCCGCCGCGCTGTCGGCGCAGGGTGACTTCCTCGCCCGGCAGTTCCCTGTGCACGTGCGGGCCTCGGGCCTCGGGACCGGTCGTGAGGTCGGCGGCGCCTTCGCGGGTGGCTTCGCTCCACTGTGGGCGGTCGCGCTGGTCGACGCCTCGCCGAGCCACTCCACGTTCGGCGTCTCGCTGCTGTTCGTCGGTGCCGGCGTCCTGCTGGTGGTCGGTGCGGTCTTCGACCGGTCGCGCCGGGCCCGCAAGGCCGCGGCCGCCGGGCGCCCGTCGTCGGTGGCCACCCGATGAGCGTTGCGCGGCAAGGGCGCCGGATCGAGCAGCGCGGCCTGTGGTTCGAAGAGTTCGAGGTGGGTGCCACCTACGTCCACGCTCCCGGGCGCACCGTGACCGAGGCCGACAACGTCCTCTTCACGACGCTCACGATGAACACCCAGCCGCTCCACCTCGACCAGGCGGCGAGCGAGCAGCTGCCGCCGTTCCACGACCGCCTCGTGAACTCCCTGTTCACGCTGTCGACCATGGTCGGTCTCTCGGTCAACCAGCTCACGCAGGGCACGATCGTGGCCAACCTGGGGTTCAGCGAGATCCGTTTCCCCGCGCCGGTGCGGCACGGCGACACGATCTACGCGGAGACCGTGGTCACCGGCAAGCGCCCGTCGGAGAGTTGTCCCGGTGAGGGTGTGGTGAGCCTGCGCCACCAGGCGGTCAACCAGCGCGGCGAGGTCGTCGCGCTCGCCGTCCGGCAGACCCTGGTGCGGATGCGGCCGGGCGGTGCGTCGTGAGCGGCGCTCCCGGCTGGCAGCCCGGCAGTGCGTGGCTCTTCTGCCCGGCCGACCGCCCCGAGCGCTACGCCAAGGCGCTGGCAGTCGCCGATGTCGTGATCCTCGACCTCGAGGACGCGGTCGCCCCTGACCGTCGTGCGGCGGCACGCGAAGCCCTCCGCGAGGCAGCCGGGTCCGGGCGGCTGGACCCGGAGCGCGTCGTGGTGCGCGTCAACGCGGCCGGCACCGCCGACCACGCTGCCGACCGCGAGCTGGTCACGACTTCCCTGCTGCCGGCGGGGATCCGGCGGGTCATGCTCGCCAAGACCGAGACGGCGGCCGCGGTCGCCGGGCTCGACGGGTGCGAGGTGGTGGCCCTGCTCGAGACCCCGCGAGGCATCCGGGACGCCGACGCGATCGCGCAGGCCGAGGGTGTCGTGGCGGTCATGTGGGGCGCCGACGACCTGGTCGCCGGCCTCGGTGGCTCGACGTCGCGCCGGGCGGCGGGCGGCTACCGCGACGTCGCGCGCCACGCGCGGTCGCGCGCGCTGATCGCGGCCAAGGCGGCGGGGAAGCTTGCCCTCGACGCCGTCTACCTGGACATCCCCGACGTCGACGGGCTCGCGGCCGAGGTCGAGGACGCCGTCGCCATCGGCTTCGATGGCAAGGTGGCGATCCACCCGTCCCAGGTCCCGGTGATCCGCGAGGGCTACCGGCCGACGGCCGAGCAGGTGGCGTGGGCCGAAAGCCTGCTGCGTGCGGCCGAGGCCGCCGGCTTCGGGGTCTTCACCCACGAAGGCCGGATGGTCGACGGCCCGGTCTTCGCCCAGGCCCAGCGCATCCTTTCGCGCGCTCGCGCCTGAGCGGAGTCCCGCGTTCAGACGCGCAGGGCGGTCGTGGCCGCTGCTTCCTTCACGGCCGCGGCGATCTCGTCGAGCCGGTCGCTCATCCGCGAGCTCGGGCCGGCGACCGAGATGACGCCCAGCACCTTTCCCCCGACGATGATCGGCGAGGCGGCCGCGCTGACGTCCGGAAGCGTCTCGCCGCGGTTGAAGGCGACCCCGCTCTCCCGCACCTCGTCGAGCTCGGCCAGGGCCGCGGGGAGCTCCTCGGCGGTGACGATCTCCTTGAGGTACGCCTCCTGCCGACGACGCGACCAGTGCGCGAGGACGGCCTTGCCGGGGCTCGGCGGGTACAGCGGACGGCGCGTGCGCGCGGGGGGCGAGTAGCGGATCATCTGGCTCGACTCCACGGAGTCGACGTACACAATGGACTCACCGACGGGAGTGGCGAGCGTGACGGTCTCGTTGAAGGTGTTGCGCAGGCTCTCGAGCGCCGGCCGGGCCGCGTCGACGAGGCTGGGCCGCTCGACGGTGAGGAGCTGGCCGAGGGCGGGGCCGAGGAGGTA
The DNA here is from genome assembly GCF_039542405.1 of Amycolatopsis dongchuanensis. Lineage (NCBI taxonomy): Bacteria > Bacillati > Actinomycetota > Actinomycetes > Pseudonocardiales > Pseudonocardiaceae > Amycolatopsis > Amycolatopsis dongchuanensis. The sequence goes on along the minus strand of NZ_BAABIB010000055.1, from coordinate 77,795 downwards.
GCGGCTCTCCTCCTCGACCAGGTAGCCCGTGGCGACGAGACCCTTGACGAGGCCGAAGACGGACGACTTCGGTGCGTCCAGTGACACGGCGAGGTCGTGCAGCCGGAGTCCGCCGGGTTGGGCCGCGGCGACAGCTTCGAGGATGTCGGTCACCCGCGAAACCGTGCGGTGTGCCTTGGCGCTCCGCTCTGCCATGTCTCTCCCGGAAATGCGCTGAGTTGTTCGTATGTACGAACCATACTGGGCCTGCGCCGTACGGCTCGTGGCACGTTCAGCGCGTCAGCCGGTGGTGGGCGCGCCGCCGTGCAAGGCCTGTGTCACCGAGGCCGGGACGGGCTTGTCGAGCATCTGGCAGATGGTCGCGTACTCGGCGGCGAAAGCCACGGCGACGTAGCGGTCCACCCCGTCGTTGCGCGTGGTGTCGGCCGGCTCGGCGTTGGTGTCGCTGATCGCGGTTCGGCGGCCGTCGGCGGTCGCCACGGCGGTGCTGTGGTGGCTCATGGTGTCGCCGCCATGACCCCAGACCGTTCCGCACGGCGAGTCGATCTTGATCAAGCCGAGGCCGTAGCTCCCCGGGATGCCGAACGACGCCGGAATCGGGACGGTCGTCTGCATCTGCTCGAGCTGCTTCCGCGAGAAGAGCTCGCCACGCAGCAGCGCCGACAGGAACCGGGACAGATCGGCCTGGGTGGAGATGATCGCTCCCGCGGCACCGGCCCAGCCGCCGAGCGGCCAGTCGGACACGTCGGTGTAGGCCGGGCTCGGGCCGGCGAACCTGACCTGGTAGCCGTGGGCGTAACCGGGGCCGGTGTGGGTGGCGCGGGGAGCGGCGTAGTACGTGTGCGTCAGGCCGAGCGGGCGGACGATGCGTTGCTCGACCAGCTCGGGCATGCTCTTGCCGGTGAGTTTCTGCAGGATCATGCCGACCAGCACGTAGTTCGTGTTGGAGTACGACCAGCTCGTGCCGGGCGCGAAGTCGGGCGCGTGCCTGAACGCGATGGCGAGCAGTTCCTGGTCGGTGTACACGTGCTGCGGGTTCTTCTCCGTGTTGGGGAAGAAGTCCGGGTCGCCGGTGTAGCTGAACAGGCCGCTGGTGTGGTTGAGCAGCATGCGGACGGTGATGTTCTCGCCGTTCGGCACGACCCCGGGCAGGTACTTCGAGACCGGCGCGTCCAGGTCGAGCCGGCCCCTGTCCACCAGCTGCAGGGCGAGGGCCGACGTGAACATCTTCGTGTTGCTGCCGATCTCGAACTGGTCCCGGCCGGTCATCGGGCGCCCGGTCGCCCGGTCGGCGACACCGGCCGTCGTCACCGCGACGCGGCGGCCGTTGTCGATCCGGGCGGTGTATCCCGGAGCGCCCGCGCCCAGCACCTGCTCGGCGACGTCCTGCATCGGGCCGTTGTGCGTGCGGTCGGTCGCTGTCGGAGGCACCAGGGCGGGGGCGGCCGCGGCGCTGACCGCAGCCGGGCCGGCCAGCGCTGTCGAGGTCGCGACCACCAGCGCGGTCACCCGCAACCGGCGACGCTTCTTTTTGGCGATGGTCGCTGTTTCGTGGGAGTTTTTCGTCATGTCTGCGATGCTGGCGGACCATCGCGCCCGAGTCGCGCCCGCTGACCACCCTTTCGCAAGGTGGGTCCGCACCACCGCGCGTGGTGGACCTAGGTACACCACGTCGCGGTGGCGGAGGCTCACACGTCCAGGGACTCGCCGACGGGCACCAGGGTCAGCGGCACGCTGCCCAGCATGTCCGGGCCGAGGAACCTCGCCATCGACTGCTGGCCCACCGGGCTGAGCATGATCTCGTGGATCTGGACCAGGCGATCCGGCTTGACCGCCCGCACCCAGTCGACCGCGTCCCCGACCTTCGTCCAGGGGCCGCTGGTCGGCACGAGCAGGGTCGGCACCGGGACCCGCGGCACGTGGTAGGCGTCGCCGGGGTGGTACACCGAGCCGCCGATCAGGTAACCCACGTTGGCCACCTGCGGGATGTCGGGGTGGATCAGCGCGTGCACCTCACCGTGCACGGAGACTTCCAGGCCGTTCGCGGTGAACCGGTCACCGTGCCGGACCGCGGTGACCTGGTCCGGGTACTGCTCGCGCCAGCGGCCGACCGCCGCCTCCGGACCCCAGACGGCGAGGTCGGACCGCGTGCTCAGCGCCGCTTCGAGCGCCTCGGCGTCGACGTGGTCGAAGTGCTCGTGGGTGATCAACACAGCGGTCGCCCGCGCGATCAGCTCGGCCGCGTTCGGGGTGAACGCGCCGGGGTCGATGAGCACGCCGCCGCCGGGCTCGGCGAGTTCGACGCAGGCATGGGCGTGTTTGGTGATCTTCATGGGGTCAACTATACAGGGCTCTCTGTACAGATCGCCCTGTATATCCTCACCAGTCGCCGGTGACGAAAGGGCCCTCGGTGCCACCACTGCGCTCGTCGAGCGCGGCGGTGAGGCGCTCCAGAACGGCCAACCCGTTCGTGAGCGCCTCGACGTCTTCCTTGCTCAGGGATTCGGAGATGGCGCGGGCGAGAACCGCTTCGCGCTGCTCCGCGTCGCGGGCCAGGGCCTCGCGGCCCGCCTCGGTGAGGCTGTTGAGCTTCTTGCGCCGGTCGTCCGGGTGCGGGCCGGTCTCGACCAGGCCGGACTCCACCAGGTCGGCGACCGTCGTCGACATCGTCTGGTGCCGGACCTTCCGCAGCGCCGCGAGGTCGGCGGTCGTCATCGGACCGTGCCGGTGCAACAGGTCGAGCACCCCGGCCATGACCGGCGACATCCGGTCCGCCGACCGGGCCGAACGGACGAAGCCGCCCGCCGACGCGCGCAGCCGGCGGGCGAGCTTGGCGGACACCTTCACGCTAGGGCGCCGGGCAGGGGGGACATCGGCCATGGCAGCCATCATGGCAGAGCGCGGAACCGGCCGGGCGTCAGACCACAGTGGACGTTCCGCGGCAGGATTCCCGCTCCACCAGCGAAACCGGCACCACGGTGCGGCGCCGGAAGCGCTTGGCGGGGTGGGCGAGGCGGTCGAACACGCGCTCGGCGGCCAGTGTGCCGAGGGTGCCCGGGTCCTGGTCGATGACCGTGACGGCGGGCTCGAGCAGGTCCGCCATCGGGAAGTCGCCGAACGACAGCAGCGCCAGGCCGGTCTCCCGCACCGCGGGGACCAGCGCCATGCTGGCCCTGTCGTTCGAGGAGAACACCGCCGTCGGCGGTTCGTCGAGGGCTCGCAACGCCGCCACCGCCTCGGCGGCCGACGGGCGGTCCCAGACGTCCAGGACGACGAGATCGTCGTCCCTGCCGATGCCGTGCCGATCGAGCGCGGCGTGGTAGCCCTCCAGCCGGTGCACCGTCGGTTTCGTGAGCGCGTCACCGATGAAGGCGATCCGCCGGTGCCCGTGCCCGAGCAGGTGCTCGGTCGCGACGAGCGCCCCGCCGTGGTCGTCCTGCGTGAACGAGTCGGCCGCGATCTTCGCCGGTGCCCGGTCGACGAAGACGATGGGAGTCCGGTCTGACCAGGGCCGCAGGTAGGACTGCTCGGCCGTGACCGGCGCGAGGATCAGGCCGCTGAGCGAGCGGCCGAGGGCGGCCGCCACGATCTGCGGTTCACGGTCCGCGTCGTCGCCGGTGCTCGTCACGCTGACCGCCATGCCGTGCGCCTCGGCGACGGCGCCGACGGCCTTGGCGATGGCCGCGAAGTAGGGATCGACCAGGTCCGGCACGACCAGGCCGATGATCGGCACGCGGCCCGCGCGGAAGGTCGTCGCCAGCGTGTTGGGGGTGTAGTTGAGCTCGCGAAGGGCGGCCTCGACGCGTGCGCGGGTCTCCGGCAGGACGTGCGGGTCGTCGTTGAACACGCGGGAGACCGTTTTGAGGCTGACCCGCGCCAACTCGGCGACTTCCCGCATGGTGGCCACCGCTCGTCTCCTTCCCGCCCGTCATGACACCGGTGTCGTGGTTCGAGGATAGCTCGCCTTGACACCGGTGTCATGACGGTCTCTACTGGATCGCGTCCCCTTGAACGGTGTCGACGACGAAGGAGAACCGATCATGACCAGCCCTGCCCCTGCCGCTGTCGAGCAGCCGGTTCTCGACGACCTGCGCGCACGCCTGCGGGCCTACCGCCGGGTGGCCCTGCCGCCCGGCTTCGGCTGGGAGCGCGGAGTGGACCCGGACTACCTGTCCGGACTCATCGAGTACTGGGCCGAGGGCTACGACTGGCGGGAGCACGAAGCGCGGATCCGGGAGCTGCCGTGGGTGCTCACGGGCACCGGTGGCACGCCCGTCCGCGCCGTCCACCTGCGCGCCGAGGACCCCGGAGCGACGGCGGTCCTGCTGCTGCACGGCTGGCCCGACTCGGTCCTGCGGTTCGAGAAGGTCCTGCCGCTGCTGTCCGACCTGCACCTGGTCGTCCCGGCGCTGCCCGGTTTCCCGTTCGCCGCACCGGTTCCCGGGCGGGGCCTGTCGGCGACCGCGATGGCGGAAGCGATCGCCGCGGCCATGGCCGAGCTGGGGTACCACCGCTACGTCATCTCGGCCGGGGACGTCGGGTGCGACGTGGCCGAAGCACTCGCCGCCGCGTATCCCGAGCGGGTCGCCGCCCTGCACCTGACCGACGTGTCGCAGTACCACTTCCTGGTCGACCCGCCGCAGGACCTGTCCGACGCCGAGCGTGCCTACGTCCGGTACGGGCACCACTGGCAGGCGACCGAAGGCGGCTACATGCACGAGCAGTCGACCAAACCGCACACGCTGGCCGTCGGCCTCGGCGACTCACCGGCGGGCACGGCCGCGTGGATCCTGGAGAAGCTGCGCACCTGGACCGACTGCGGCGGCGACGTGGAAACCGTTTTCACGCGCGACGAACTGCTCACCTGGATCACCGCCTACTGGGTCAGCGGCGCCATCGGTACCTCCTTCAGCCCGTACGTGGAGAGCGCGCCGGACCTGGGCGGGCGGATCGCCGCGCCCGCGGCCTTCACGATCTTCCCCAAGGACCTCGTCAACGCCCCGCGCGAGTTCGCCGCCCGCTTCTTCGACGTGCGTTCCTGGGTCGAACACCCCCACGGCGGCCACTTCGCGGCCTGGGAACGGCCGGCGGACTACGCCGCGGGTGTGCGCACGGCGGTGGACCTGACGTGATCCCCGTCCGCCCGGTCGGCCAGGCGCGGCTCGTTCCGGCGGTGGCAATATGGGGGCCGTGAAGGCAGCGATCTACCGGAAAACGGGGCAGGCACAGGATGTTCTCGAGGTCGTCGAGCTGCCGGTGCCCGAGCCCAAGGCGGGGGAGGTCCGCGTCGCGATCTCGGCCTCCGGCGTGAACCCGACGGACTGGAAGGCCCGCGCCGGGCTCACCAGCGGCGATCCGGACGGCTTCCAGGTGCCGCACCACGACGGGGCCGGCCGGGTGGACGCCATCGGCCCGGGCGTGACGGGCCTCGCGGTCGGGCAGCGCGTGTGGCTCTACCTCGCGGCGGCGGAGAACCGGTACGGGACGGCCGCGGAGTTCGCGGTGGTGCCGGCGGAGAAGGTCGTTCCGTTGCCGGACAACGCTTCCGACGAGCTGGGCGCCTGCCTGGGAGTTCCGGCGCTGACGGCGGCGTACTGCCTCGGCGGTGATCCCGATGCGGTCCGGGGGCGGACGGTCCTCGTGGCGGGTGGTGCGGGAGCAGTGGGGCACTTCGCGATCGAGTTCGCCAAGCACGCGGGCGCCACGGTGGTGGCCACCGTCAGCTCGGAGGAGAAGGGCGAACTCGCCCGTGCCGCCGGTGCCGACCTCGTGGTCAACTACCGCGAAGAGGATGTCGCGGACAGGATCCTGAAATCCGTGGGACGGGTGGACCGCGTCGTCGAGGTCGCCCTGGCGGCGAACATCCGCATCGACACGGCGGTGATCGCCCCGCGTGCCGTGATCGCCGTCTACGCGGGCGAAGGCCAAGAGCCCAGGATCCCCCTCCTGGAACTGGCACAGGCGAACGCGATGATCCAGTTCGCGCTGATGTACACCGTCTCCAGGGAGGACTTCGACCGGGTGGTGAGCTGGACGAACGCCGCCATGGAAGCAGGCGCTCTGTCGGCGCTGCCGATCACGGAGTACAGCCTCGACGACGTCGCGGCCGCGCAGTTGGCCGTGGAGAAGGGGGCGGTGGGGAAGGTCCTCGTCCGCCCGTGAAGGTGCGGGACCCGGCGACCAAGGGGGATCTGAGCGCGGGCTTGACCATGCTGAACTCGCGGCAGGGCGGACCTGTTGCTGGCGGAGCTGGCAGAAAGCCCGGAAGTCCTGGACCCCCGAGTTGTGCGGGCGATCAGGGCCGCCGCCGAGCAGCGCGGGTACCTGTACTTCAGCCCGGCGCACCCGGTTTCACCGGCCCAGCGGCGGGGTACCGGCGAACCATGGATCGAGACCAGTCACGCGAGCGCGGCGACGAAGTGCCCGAGGACACCGAGGAGGCCAAGCCTGCCACCGAGCAGGACGAAGGCCTCGGCGAGGAGGACTCCTCCCTCCCCGAGGACGGCTGACCCGGCCTCACTCCCGCTGGAACGGCTTCGGGGCGACTTCGAGGTTGGCGCGAGCGGCGTGGACGACGAGACGGCGTGCGTCGTCGTGGAGTTCGGCGAAGATCTCCTCCGCTCGATCGAACGCGGCGTACGCCTCGTCGTAACGTTCGAGCGCGCCGTACGCCTCGCCCAGGCTCAGCTCGGTGTCGGCCTCGTTCCAGCGTTCGTTGAACTTCCGCCGCAGGACGAGCGCCCGCTGGAAGTGCCCGACGGCCGCCTCCTGGTTCCCCTCACGCTGGTGCAGCAGGCCCAGCTGGTGGTGGGAATGGCTCTGCAGCGGGGAAATCCCGACCGCCTGCGCGATCTTCAACGCCTTTTCGGCGGCCGCGAAAGCCTGGCGCACGTCACCCTGCTTCTCCAGCGTGACGGCCAGGCTCGCCAGCACGATGGCCTCCCCGAACCGCCACTTCGTCTCCTCGAAGTGCGTGAGCGCGCGCTCGAAGCACTCCCGGGCCTCGGCGAGTTCGTTCACCGCCGTCAGGCTCTCGCCCAGTGCGAAGGACGTCCACGCCCGACCGCGGTCGTCCGTCAGCATTCCGTGCAGCTGCGCGGATTCGCGGAGGCAGGGCAGCGCCTCCTGGTCCCGGTTCAGCGCGTGCAGCACCCAGCTGAAGTTGTGCAGGCAGCGCGCGAGCCCCACGAGATCACCGGCGTTGCGGGCGATCTTGACGCCGAGGCGCGCCAGGTCGAGGCAGGAACTCCAGTGCTTGCTCAGGAAGAGGTAGGGCATGAAGAGCACGGGCAGCTTCCACGCGTCGGAGTGCCCGTGCTCGGCCGCGCGCACCAGAGCGAGCGCCGAGGCCAGCTCGGACCGGCACCAGCCGACCGCCTCCCGGTACCGCTCCTGCGAGAACTCCAGCAGGTGCAGACCTTCCTCGTCGACCTCGATCGCGGGGCCCGCCCAGTCCGGGGCGAGCGCGTTCCCGGCGGCGGCGACGTTCGCGATGTACCAGCGGAGCAGCCCGGCGAACCCCGCTGCCTTCTCCGCGGCACTCGCCTGCTCGGCCGCGTAGTCGCGCAGGGCGCTCTGCAGCTTCACCCGGTCGTCGTGGATCTCGATCAGCTGGTACCGCAGCAGTTCGTCGAGCGCGGCGATCGTGACGGTGAGCTCGCGGTCCACGAGCGCGGCCACCGCGTACTTGTGCAGCGCGGCGCACGGCTGGCTGCCCAGCAACCGGAAGGTCCGCGCCGCCTCCTTCGTCAGACCGTCGTAGCTCGCGCCCATCGCGGACGACAGATCGGCGTCGATCGTCGTCACCACCCGCACCTCGGCGCCCGCGGACTCCAGTTTCCGCGCGAGGGCGGTCATGCTGAGCTTCTCGCGGGCCGCCAGGTCCCCGGCGATCCGCAGTGCCAGCGGCAGCCGGCCGCACGACTCGGTCACCCGCCACGTGGCGTGCGGGTCTTCGGCCACGACCGCCGCGCCCAGGAAGCCTTCGAGCATGGACCGGGCTTCGGCGAACGTGAGCGGCCCCAGCTCCACGGTGGCGCCCGCCGCGAGCGCGTCGACCGGACGGCGGCTGGTGACGAGAACTTCGTTGCCGGGGGCGGGGAGCAGCGCGTTCACCTGGGGTGCGGAGGCGGCGTTGTCCAGGACGACCACCACCCTGGTGGCCGCGGTGACCGAGCGGAACAGCTCCGGGAGGTCGGCCGGGTCCACCGAGTTCAACGACACGTCCAGCTTGTGGAGGAAACCGGAGAGCACGGCCTCGGTCTGCCCGTCGCTGACCGTCCCGTTCAAATCGGCGTACAACTCGAAAGCGGTCGTGTGGTGGCTGACCCAGTAGCTCACCAGTGCCGTCTTGCCCGTGCCGCGAGCGCCTACGACCGCGACCATCCGGTTGCGGCCGACCTGCTCGTCGAGCACCCGCAGGTGCCGCTCGCGGCCGACGAGGCGCCGTGGGGCCTGGGGTGGCCGGGCGGGCCACGGGGAGAGCGGGCCGGACTCGGCGGGTGCCGTGGGTCCAGCCGGTCGCCGCCGACTGGAAAGGCCGCGCAGCCAGGCGAGGAACCGGCGGACGTTCATCGGCACCACCTGCTATTCCGGTCCAGCACGGCCGTTCCGCGGTCGGCTACGGGGCGTGGCTCGCGGGTCACCCGGCTGGATGCTCTGTGGGCGGAACAGGTAAGGACGTTTTGCCCAATGAAATCACAGTGTGCGGTCGGGTGCGGCTGATCGCGCCGATCTTGCGCCTGGCGGGAGCGCGGCAGGCCGGTTGCCGTGGGGTTTCGGGCGTCAGGACGTGTCGTCCGGAGTGCAACACTTTTGCAACGCAGGCGTTCCTGAACGCTGATCAATCCTCTGTGGTGACCCCGAGAGCCGTTCAGCCACCGGCCGTCACGTACAAAAGGGAGGGAACCAGGAGCAAAGGGGCGAAACTTGACCGAAGCGGCGCGCCGGTACCGTCCGGAGCTGACCGGCCTGCGGGCGCTGGCCTGCGTGCTCGTCGTCATCTACCACGTGTGGCTGGGGCGGGTTTCCGGTGGCGTGGACGTCTTCTTCCTGCTCTCCGGCTTCCTGTTCACCGGACAACTGGTGCGCCGCCGCGGGGATCTGCTCGCCACGTGGGGCCGCACCCTCCGGCGCCTGCTGCCCGCCGCGCTGACCGTGCTGCTCGTCACCGTCGCGGTCGGGGTCGCGGTGCTGCCGCAGGGCCGCTGGACGCAGACGATCCGGGAGATCTTCGCCTCGTCGCTGTTCGTCGAGAACTGGCGCCTCGCCGCGGACTCGGCCGACTACTTCGCCGCGCACAACACCGCCAGTCCCGTGCAGCACTTCTGGTCACTGGCCGTGCAGGGGCAGTTCTACCTCGTGTGGCCGCTGCTGATCGCCGGAGTCGCGCTCGTCGCCCGGCGGCGGCTGCGGCCGGTGCTCGCCGTGGTGCTGGCGCTGTTGTTCGCCGGCTCACTCGGATACTCCATCCACCTCACCGACGTGGACCAGCCGCTGGCGTACTTCCACTCGCTCACCCGCGTCTGGGAGTTCGCGCTCGGCGGGCTCGTCGCGCTCGGCATCGACGTCCTCACCGCGCCACGTCCGCTGCGGGTCCTGCTCGGCTGGGCCGGGGTCGCGGGCCTGATCAGCTGCGGGCTGGTGTTCAACGTGGGCACGGTGTTCCCCGGCTGGGTCGCGCTGTGGCCGACGTTGTCCGCCGCGCTCGTGCTGGTCGCCGGCGCGACCGGCAGCCGCCTGGGCGTGGACCGGCTGCTGTCCACCCGGCCACTGCGGTACCTGGGGAAACTCAGCTACTCGCTCTACCTGTGGCACTGGCCCGTGCTCGTCTTCTACCTCGTGGCACGGGACCGTGCCGAGGTCGGACTGCTCGGCGGCGCCTTCGTGATCGGGATCGCCGCGCTGCTGGCCGTCGCGACGTACCACCTCGTCGAACAACCGGCCCGCACCGTCGCCTGGGGCTCCTACCGGCTCGTCGCCGTGGCGATGGTGCCGGTGCTGCTCGCGACGTTCGCCTGGCAGTTCACCAGCGAGCACCTGGTGCGTTCACGCGCGGTCGTGGCGGGCGACGCCGACCACCCGGGCGCGCTCGCGCGGACGGAAGGCTTCGTGTACGAGGGCAGGCCGGACGCGCCGCTCGCGCCGTCGTTCGTGGCGCTGCCCGACGACTGGGCGTGGATCGACAACTGCGCCGAGTCCCCGCGCGGCGCGGAACTGGTGGTCTGCACCACCGACACCCCCGAACCCGAGCACCGGATCGCCATCGTCGGGGACTCGCACCCGACGCAGTTCATCGCGGCGCTGCAGCCCATCGCCGAACGCCGCAACTGGCAGCTCATCGTGCTGTCCCGCGGCGGCTGCCCGTTCTCCACCGAGTCCGAGATCGACCCCGAGAACCAGGCGTGCCGGGACTGGAACGCCGCGGCCGCCGACGAGCTGCTCGACCTGCGGCCGGACGTGGTGTTCACCTCCGCCACGCGGGACGTGCGCGTGGGGCTGACCGAGCAGACGCCGCCGGGTTTCCTGGCCCAGTGGGCGAAACTCGGCGACGCCGGCATCCGCGTGCTGGCCGTGCGCGACAACCCGCGCTACGAGACGTCCCCTTCGGAGTGCGTCGAGCACGCGGGCCCGGACGCTCCGGAGTGCGCCGCACCCCGGAGCGAGCTGTACGCACCGGACCCGCCGTACCACTTCCTCGACACGCCGTCCAACGTGGACTTCCTGGACTTCAGCGACTACTACTGCGACGAGGACGTCTGCCCGCCGGTGCTCGGGAACGTGCTGCTGTACCTGGACGACAACCACCTGTCGGCGACGTACCTGGGCACGATGGCGCCGATCGTCGAGCAAGCCATCGACGACGCGCTCGGCTGGGCCGAGGCCCCGACGCCCGCGTGATCAGTCCTCCGGCCAGGCGACGCTGAGGTACTGGATCTCGGTGAACTCGTGCAGGCCCTCGCGGGCGCCTTCGCGGCCGATGCCGCTCTGCTTCATCCCGCCGAACGGGGCGGCGGGATCGGACACCAGACCCCGGTTGACGCCCACCATGCCCGCGTCGATCGCCTCCCCGAGCCGCAGCGCGTGCTGCAGTTCCCCGGCGTAGACGTAGGCGGCCAGGCCCATTTCGGACGCGTTCACCAGCTCCAGCAGCTCGTCCTCCGAGCGGTAGGTGATGACGGGGGCCACCGGGCCGAAGATCTCGTGCCGCACGATCTCGGCGTCGGCGGGCACGTCGGCCAGCACGGTGGGCGGGAAGAAATAGCCCTTGCCGTCGGACGGGACCTCGGCGCGCGCGACGACCCGTGCCCCGGCCGCGATCGCCGACTCGACGAGCTTCGTCACGCCGTCGACGGCCTTCGCGCTGATCAGCGGGCCGATTTCCCCGTCCGCGCCGACCTTCAGCGCCTCGACGCGTGCGGCCAGCTTCGCCGTGAAGTCCTCGACGACGTCGGCGTGCACGTAGAAGCGGTTCGCCGCGGTGCAGGCCTGCCCGCCGTTGCGGAACTTGGCGATCATCGCGCCCTCGACGGCGGCGTCGAGGTCCGCGTCGGCGGTGACGACGAAGGGCGCGTTCCCGCCCAGCTCCATCGACGAGTTCACGACCCGGTCCGCCGCCTGGCGCAACAACAACTGGCCCACACGCGTGGAGCCGGTGAAGGAGATCTTGCGGACGCGCGGGTCTTCCAGCCACGTGGTCACGACGGCACCGGCGTCGGTGGTGGTCACGACGTTCACCACACCGTCCGGCACCCCGGCCTCGGTGAGCAGGCGGGCCACGGCGAGCGCGGTCAGCGGCGTCTCGGCGGCGGGCTTGAGCACCACGGTGCAGCCCGCGGCGAGCGCCGGGCCGATCTTGCGCGTGGCCATGGCGGCGGGGAAGTTCCACGGCGTCACGAGCGCCGCCACGCCGACCGGCTTGCGCGTCACGAGCGTGCGCGTGCCACCGGCGGGGGAGGGGCCGTAGCTGCCGTCGGTGCGGACGGCTTCCTCGGCGTACCAACGGAAGAACTCCGCCGCGTAGGTCACCTCACCGCGGGCGTCGGCGAGCGACTTGCCGTTCTCCGACACGATGAGCGCGGCCAGTTCCTCGCGGTCGCGCAGCATCAGCTCGAACGTCCGGTGCAGGACCTCCGAACGCGTGCGCGCGGGCGTGCGTGCCCACGCGCGGGCGGCGGCGGTGGCCGCGTCCACCGCGGTGGTCGCCTCGGCGACCCCGCCGTCGGGCACGGTCGCGATGGTCTCGCCGGTGGCGGGGTTTTCGACGGTGAACTGGGACATCAGAATCCTTCCGCGAGGACGTCGAGCGCGTCGTGGAGCAGTTCGTCGCTGATGGACAGTGGCGGCAGGAACCGCAGGACGTTGCCGTAGGTGCCGCAGGTCAGCACGATCACGCCACGGGCGTGCGCGGCGGCGGCCACCGAGCGGGCAAGCTCGGGGTCGGGCTCGGTCGTGCCGGCCCGCACCAGCTCGACGGCGATCATCGCGCCGCGGCCCCGGATGTCGCCGATCCGGTCGTCGCGCTCGCGCAGCGCCGACAGCCGGTCCTTCATCAGGCGCTCGATCTCGCGGGCGCGCTCGACGAGCCCCTCGGCCTCGATCGTCTCGATGGTCGCGAGCGCGGCGGCACACGCGATCGGGTTGCCGCCGTACGTGCCGCCGAGGCCACCGGCGTGCGCGGCGTCCATGATCTCCGCGCGGCCGGTCACCGCCGACAGCGGCAGGCCGTCCGCAATGCCCTTGGCGCTGACGAGCAGGTCCGGCACGATGCCCTCGTGCTCGCTGGCGAACAGCGCGCCGGTGCGGGCGAAACCGGTCTGGACCTCGTCGGCGATGAACACGACGTCGTTGTCCCGGCACCATTGCGCGAGCGCGGGCAGGAACCCGGGCGCGGGCACGATGAACCCGCCCTCGCCCTGGATGGGCTCGATCACGACGGCGGCGGGCTTGCCGATCTGCTTCTCGATGACGTCGATCGCGCGGCGGGCGGCGGCGGGGCCGTCCAGCTCGTCGCGGAACGGGTACGACAGCGGCGCGCGGTAGACCTCGGGCGCGAACGGGCCGAAGCCGTGCTTGTACGGCATGGACTTCGCGGTCAGCGCCATGGTCAGGTTGGTGCGGCCGTGGTAGGCGTGGTCGAACGCGACGACGGCCTGGCGGCCGGTGTACGCGCGGGCGATCTTCACGGCGTTCTCCACGGCCTCGGCGCCGGAGTTGAACAGCACGGAGCGCTTGTCGTGCGTGCCCGGCGTGAGGCGGTTGAGCTGCTCGGCGACCGCGACGTAACCCTCGTACGGCGTGACCATGAAGCAGGTGTGCGTGAACGCCTCGGCCTGCTCGCGCACGGCGTCCACGACGCGGGGGGCGCTGACGCCGACGGTCGTCACGGCGATGCCGGAGCCGAGGTCGATCAGCACGTTGCCGTCGACGTCCTCGACCACCCCGCCACCGGCGCGCACGGCGAACACGGGCATCGTCGTCCCGACCCCGCGGGCGACGGCGTTCTGCTTGCGGGCCATCAGTTCCCGCGAAAGCGGGCCGGGGATCTCCGTCGCGAGGCGACGCGCTTGGGGCAGGGAGGTGGCGAGTGTCATGCCCCCATGGTCGGAGCCATCGACCATGCCGTCCACTGCTTGTTTTCTAGTCTTGCCATGCCTGGGAGGCATACTGGAGGACGTGGAACTGAGGACCCTGCGGTACTTCGTGGCCGTCGCCGAGCACGGCTCGGTCAGCGCCGCCGCGGCCGCCGTGCACGTGACGCAGCCCGCGTTGTCCCGGCAGGTGCGGCAGCTGGAGCGCGAGCTGCGGCTGGAGTTGTTCGAGCGGCACGGGAACCGGCTCGCGCTCACCGCCGCGGGCGCGCAGTTCCTGCCCGTGGCGCGGGACGTCCTGCAGCGCGCCGACGACGCCCTGTCCGCCGCGGAGGCCTTCGCCGCCGGCCACCTCGTGCGGCTCACGATCGCCGCCCCGACCACGACGCTGACCGACCTGATCGCGCCGTTCCTGGCGACCTTCGGGCCGGACGACCCGCTGCCCACGGTCGTCGAGAACAGGGGAACGGCGGCGCTGCACCACGGCGCGGACCTGGCGATCGTGACGCAGCCGCCGGAGTCGGGCTGGAGCAGTTACGCGGTCGCCGTGATGCCGCTGTTCGCGTACGTGCCGCCCGGCCACCGCTGGGCGGGGCGGGCCGCGGTGCCGCTCGCGGAGCTGGCGCGCGAAACCCTCGTGGTGCTGGACCCGTCGTTCCGGCCGAGGCAGTTGTTGCAGGAGGCGCTCGCGGCTGAGGGTCTGACCACGCCGGAACTCGTCGAATGCGGCAACGCCCAGGTGGCGCAAGCGCTTGCGGCAGCGGGCCGGGGCGCGGCGGTGGTGTCGGACGACCCGCGCTTCGGGCTGCACGGCATGCGGATCCGGTGCGCGGACGGGCCGTTGCGGATGGCGTTGTTCGCGGCGTGGTCGCCGACGCACCATGCGGCGGCTTCGCTGGCCGCACTGGCGCGGCGGCTGCGGGCGTTCAGCGCGGAGCTGTACGGGGATGAGGTGCTGCCGGTGGGTTGAGGCGCGGGAGCTGCTAGGTGGGCGCCAAGTAGAGCGGCCGCCGCCCCAGGACGTCAGCCCCGGCGGCACTCCGCGAGATCGGTGTACAGGGACGCGCGCGAGATGCCGAGCCGGGCGGCGATGCGCGGAGCCGCGCCGCGCACGGCGAACACGCCCCGCTCGTCCAGCGCCTTGAGCAGCCGCAGGCGTTCGCGGCGCTGCAGGCTGTCGACGGGCTTGGCCAGCGCCAGTTCCTCCGCCCGCACCACCGCGTCGACGACCTCGTCGAAATCGTCCGTGAACGTCGTCGCCGGGATGGTGGCCGGGGCCAGGCCCGCGAGGTCCGCCAGCAGGTCCCCGGCCTGGCGCAGCGCCGTCACGTCGAGGTTCACGCACAGCGCCCCGAACACGCGCCCCTCCCCGTCGCGCAGCGGCAGCGTGGACGACTTGATCACGCGTCCCGACTCGGTGCGCGTGACGTAGTTCAGCTCGGGCTCCGCCGCGTCACCGCGGGCGAGCATCCGCAGCCCGATCTCGCTCGTCGCGCCACCGACGTGCCTGCCGGTCACCTCGCCCGCGACGGCGACGACCGACCGGTCGCCGAGCCGGTGGTCGTGCAGCACCACCTCGCACGAGCGGCCGAACGTCGCGGCCAGCCCCGGTACCAGCCCCTTGAGCGCGTCGAGGATCGCGTCCGCCGTCTCCACCCGGTCAGTCTAGAGACCGGACACTTTGTCCAGAAGCGGGTTTCACGGCACCCTGCCGACCCCGGCCAGCCCTACCCGGCGCGGCACGTCCTCCTCGTCCGGCACGTAGTCCGGGTCGTCGGGACGCCAGTCCGGCACGGCCACCAGCCCCGGCTCGACGAGCTCCAGCCCGGCGAAGAACGCGGCGATCTGCCCGGGTTCGCGGATCGCCAGGTTCTCCGCCACCGTGCTGTTGTAGACGTGCCTGGTCTCCCGCTGGAGGTTGCCCGCCCGGCCCTCGGCACGCACGAGGTGGCTGAGCGCGAAGTAACTGCCGGACGTGAGCCGCGACAGGTAGCGCCGCACCAGGTCCAGCGCCTGCGCGTCGTCGGGGACGAAGTGCAGCACCGAGATCATCAGCACCGCCACCGGCCGCGAGAAGTCCAGCAGGCCCGTCACCTCCGGTGAACCCAGCACCACGTCGGGCTCCCGCAGATCGGCCAGCAACGCGGTGGCGTCCGGGTTGTCGCTCAGGATCCGCTGCCCCAGCTCCACGGCGTCGCGCTCGTAGTCGACGTACACCACGCGCGCGCCGGGCGCCTCGGCCTGCGCGATCTCGTGCACGTTGCCCACGGTCGGGATGCCGGAACCGAGGTCGAGGAACTGCCGCACGCCCGCACCGGTCAGGAAGCGCACCACCCGGCCGAGGAACTCGCGGTTGTAGCGCGCGCCGACCGCGGCGAGCGGGAACGAGCGCACCATGTGCGCGGCCGCCTCGCGGTCCACCGCGCTGTTGTGCGTACCGCCCAGCATGTAGTCGTAGACGCGGGCCGCCGTGGCGACCGGGCGCTCCGGGCTTTCGGGCATCGTCACTCCTTCGCCGCGCCGCGGAAGTCCCGGCGCACCTCGCGCAGGAACCGCCGGGTCGCTTCGGGGCTGAGGGCCGCGGTGGTCGCCGCGAACCAGAGTCGTTCGTAGGGCTCGACGTTGTCGTCGGGGACGACGCGCGCGCCCTGCATCGTGTACGCGAAGTCGAGGTGCTGCTGGAACCGGCCGAGCACGCCCGGTGCCGGCAGCCGCAGCAGGGCGAACCGCTCCAGCGCGGTCTCCACGACGAGACCGGGCACCGGCGTGAACGGCACGAGCTGCAGCGTGATGTTCGGCCGCGCGGACAGCCGCAGCAGGTGGTCGATCTGGTCGGCCATGACGGAATGGTCGCCGTGTATTCGGCGGACACACGATTCACTGAGCAGTGCGTAGACTTCCGGCGGTTCCGCGCGGGCCAGGACGCGCTGGCGGTCGAGAATGGCGGTCACCGATTCCTCGTCCGGCCGGCCGGCGCGGACGTACGATTCACACTGCAAAAGCGGCGGAATGCGTTCGACGCCCACGAGCCGGATGAGTTCGGCGTCCTCTTCGAGATCGACGTACTGCCGGAAATGCTCCGGGTGCACCGCCCGCGCGCCGCGCCACCGGCCGCGTTGCGAGGTGCCGCTGTTGAGCTGGAGCGCCAGCTCCAGCGTGACGCCGTTGGGCGCGCCGTACGCGCCGAGCAGCGCGTGGAGATCGTCCTCGCTGATCCCGCCGTCGCCGTTCTCCAGCCGGGTGATCTTGTTCTGCACGCTGCGCCTGCTCGTGTCCGGCCAGATCATCGCCCCCACCTCCTCCTGGGTCAGCCCGCGCCGTTCGCGCAGGTGCCGCAGCAACGCGGCGAGCTGGAACCTGCGGCCGGTCGGGGTCCTGGCCACCGGGGGAACTGTCACGCGGTGTTCTTCCGATCAGTGAGACGGGGAGCAGAATTGTAGGCCGGAATTCGCGGGGAAATCCAGCGTCCATTCGTGGGGGCGCGGAACTCGCCCCCGGGAAGCGGATTTCGCACCGGCCTTTTCGGGGTTACCATCAACCGTGCTCAGCCGGGCCTGGCCGCGGACGTTGCGCTGGCGGGTGCACGCGCTCGTCGGCGGCCTGCTGTTGCTCCTCCTCGTGACGGCCGCCGCCACCACCGCGTCCTGGCTCTACGCCACGTCGCTGGGCGCGCACGTCCGGACCTCGTTGCGGCCGGCCCAGCAGGCGGTCGCAGCGCTGAGCAAGGACCACGTCGACATGGAGACCGGTGTCCGCGGCTTCCTGCTGACCGGGGACGAGCAGTTCCTCGCGCCCTACGACTCCGGGCTGGCCGACCGGGACCGGCGCGAGGCGAGCCTGCGCGCCCTGCTGTCGTTCGACGAGCCGTCCCTGCGGTTGGTCGATGAGGTGGCCGCGGCGAGCGACGCCTGGCTCGACCGGTCGATCAGGCCGGCGGTGGCCGCCGTGCGGGCCGGGCCGGTGGACCAGCAGACGATCCGGCAGCTTTCCTTGCACGGCAAGGCGGACTTCGACGTCCTGGGGGCGCGGCTCGCCGCGCTGCAGAGCCACATCGACGAGCTCACGGCGGCCGGGCTGCAGCAGAGCGTGGGAGCGCAGAACCGGGCGACGGTCGTGACCGGGGTGTGCGCCGCGCTCGCGCTCGTCCTCGGCGCCGTGACCGTCCTGCTGCTGCGCACCTCGCTGGACGCCCCGCTGCGGCGGTTGCTCGCGCAGGTCAGGGGAGTCGCGGACGGCGATCTCGACCAGCGGGTCGACGGGAGCGGCCCGCAGGAGGTCGCCGAGCTGGGCGCGGCGGTGGAGGGCATGCGGGTGCGCATCCGCGGCGAGATCGGCCGGGCCGGTGAAGCGGCCGCACAGGTCGTGCGCCTGGAGGAGACCGACCGGATCGCGCGGGAGCTGGGTGACACCGTGCTCAAGAACCTGTTCGGCCTCGGGCTGACCCTGCAGTCGGCGAGCGCGCGGTTTCCCGTGGCGCAGCCGGTGTTCACCCGCGCCATCGCCGACCTCGACCAGGCGATCAACCAGCTGCGTTCGGCGTTGTACGGGCACCTGCCGTCGCCGGACCGGCCGTCGCTCGGCCTCGCCGTGCAGGCGCTGGTCGGCGAGCTGGAGTCCGGGGCCGGCGTCGTGCCGGAGCTGGAGCTGTCCGGGGACCTGGACCGGGAGCTGCCGGACGAGGTGGTCACGGAGGCGCTGGAGGTCCTGCACGAGGCGCTCGGCGCGTTCGTCGGGCACGACGGTCCCGTGCGGATCGGGCTCGCGCGCACCGACGGGTACCTGACGCTGCACGTGAGCGGGCCCGCCCCCGGCACGCCCGAGGGGTTGCGGACGTTGCGGGAGCGGGCCCGGGACCAGCTGGAGATCGCCTACGAGGGCGACCGGGTGATCATCGACTGGGAGGTGCCGGCGTAACCGTGCCGGGCGAGGCGCTCGGTCAGGTCCGCGCAGGGCGGGAAGTTCGGCGGTTCGAGCTGCCCCGGCTGCTTGTCGGCGAGCAGGTCGCGGAGGAAGCCGACCACCGCGCTCGGTGGCGGGACGACCTCGCCGCCGAGGTAGGCGACGACGATGACGTCCTCCCCGCTGTGGGTCTCGATCGCGGCGGCCCAGCCCTGGTTGTCCTCCCAGAGGAGGGCGAGGTCGCGGTCGGGGAAGTTGGGCAGGCGCTCGTCGAGCGCGATGTAGGCGCTGGCAGGCCGTCCGGTCATGGCACACGTGGATTCCGGTGGCACCCCGAGCGCGTCCGCCACCACGGCGATGTAGGCCTGCAGGGCCGATTCGGCAGCGTCCCAACCGTAGATGTCCACGATCACCCTCGCTTCCTTCGGTATTCCCTCGGAAGGAGTACCCCCGATTCGGCGATCGAATCGTTCTCGCGGGAGGAATCTGGGCGGCTTGTGCCGGGAAAGTACGCTGGGGGCATGCGGCGTACGGGCGTCTCCTCCGCGGGACGCGGCTTCGGCCCCCACGACCACCTGTGCTGGGGCTACGACGACCCGGCGGACTTCCACGCCCGGGCCGTCGAGTTCCTCGCCGACGGGGTGTCACTCGGCTTGAAGACCAGCTTCGTGGCGCCCGGTGACGCCGGCGGGCTGACGGAGGAACTGAGCCGGTCGGCACCGCTCGCCAAGGCGCTGCGCGAGGGCTCCCTGACGATCGAGTCGCTCGACGGCGTGTACGGCGAGGACGAGGTGGTGGACCCGGAAACGCAGGTCGCGACCTACGCCGCCGCCACGGAGGCGGCGCTCGCCGAGGGGTACCGCGGCTACCGGGTGGCGGCGGAGGCCACCGGGCTCGTCCGCACACCCGCGCGGCTGGCGCGGTTCACGCGGTACGAGCACCGCATCGACCGCTACATGACGGCCCACCCGTTCTCCGCGATGTGCGGCTACGACCAGCGGGAACTCGACGATGCCGCGATCGTCCAGCTGGCGAGCCTGCACCCCGCGGCGAGCCGGGGCGCCACGCCGTTCCGCCTGCACCCGGACTCCGACGGCGTGCTGGCCCTCAGCGGCGAACTCGACCACGGCACCGTCGGACCGTTCACGCTCGCGCTGGAGCGGGCGCAGCTGCTGCCCGAGCCGGGACGGCGGGTGGTGATCGACGGCCGCGGCCTGGAGTTCACCGACCACCGCAACCTCCTGGCGCTGTCCGACGCGGCGGTCAGGGAGGACGTGACCGTGGTCCTGCGCACGGGCTGCCCGTCCGCGCGGCGCCTGCTCGAACTGTTCGAGGTGCCCGCCGTGACCCTGGAGCAGGCCGCATGAGATCGGGCGCCGCAGCCGGGCACACCGGCTACTACCACGAAACCGCCTTCTACTCCTCCGACCAGGAGCTGCTCGACGTCGTCGTGCCGTTCCTGGAGGACGGGCTCGCCGCGGGGGAGCCGGTGCTGGTCGCGTTCGGCCCGGTCAACCAGCGGCTGCTGACCTCCGCCATGGACACCTCGAAGCTGACCGTCATCGCCGGGGAGGAGCAGTACCTGCGCCCGGCGTCGGCGATCCGGCGGTACCGCGAGCTGTTCGCGCGGTACGTCGAGCAGGGCGTGTCGCAGATCCGCGTGGTGGGCGACGTCCCGCACCCCGGGGTCGGCGAGCCGTGGGACTGGTGGGCCCGCTACGAGGCGGTGGTCAACCACGCCTACGACGACTTCCCGCTGTGGGGCCTGTGCCCGTACGACGTCCGCATCACGCCGGAACACGTACTGGCCGACGTCGCCCGCACCCACCCGCACGTCGCCACGCCGGACGGCGGCCACCTGGACAACGACGGCTACCGGGACCCGGCGGGTTTCCTGCCCACCTGGCGGGACGCGCCGCGGCCCGGCCCCGAACCGGGGCCGCCGTCCGCCGAGCTGGTCGGTCCGACGGCCGCGGACGCGCGCCGCGTCGTGCGGGCCGCGCTCGCGGGCACGGGGATCGACGCCGACCGCGCCGAGGACTTCGTGATGGCCGTGAGCGAGGCCGTCACGAACGCCTCCGTGCACGGGAAACCGCCGGTGCGCCTGAGGATCTGGCCCGGCGACGACCGCGTGGTCGCGACGGTGACCGACGGCGGCGAGGGCCCCGTCGATCCGTTCGCGGGCCTCCTCGCCACGGCGGAGACCCGGTCGGCGGGCGTGGGCCTGTGGATGGCGCACCAGATCTGCCGCCACGTCTCCCTCTACCGCGACGAAGAGGGGTTCACCGTCCGGCTGGTGTGCTGAGCGGCGTCAGCAGCCGGTGCGCCGGGCGGAGCGCCCGGTCGACCGGGTCCTCGGGCTCGGCGGGCTCGCCGGGGCCGGGGCGGTACTCGACGTCGGTCACCGGCGGCACCGTGCCGCAGCCGGCGCAGAAACCACCGCGGGACAGCACGCTGCCGCAGTCGACGTGCACGTACAGCGCGCGCGGGCCGTTCGGCGCCTGGTGGGTGTTGCCCCAGTCGTTGAGCGCGTGCAGCGTCGGCCACAGGTCCAGACCGGTGGCGGTCAGCCGGTACTCCGGCCGCCCCGGCCGGTGCTCGGCGCGGTCCAGCACGCCGGCCGCGACCAGCCGGTCGAGCCGGACCGTGAGCACCGCCTTGGGGATCGCCAGGTGCCGGTAGAGGTCGGTGAACCGCCGCACGCCGAAGAACAGGTCCCGCAGGATCAGCAACGTCCAGCGCTCGCCGACGATCTCCAGCGTGCGCGCGATCGAGCACTCCTGCCCGGTGTAGTCGGACTTCAGGGCCATGACCCCAGCGTAACGGCGGGTTCGGTGAGCAGACCGGCTCCCGGGCGGCGTCGGCCGGGAGCGGTCAGGGCTTGCGGCCCACGACGCCCGCGATGCAGCGGGCCGCCTTGCTGAGCGGGGTCAGCCGGGGGCCGTCCGGCCACCACTCGTCACAGGCCACCAGGCCGGGGTCCGTCGTCGCGTTGGGCTTGACGATCTCCAGCCCCGGCAGCATCGCGAGGATCTCGTCCCGCGTGCGGAACCGGCCCGCCCCCATCGGCCCGTGCACGAGGATGTCCTCGATCCGCTTGGCCACCTCGGTCAGCTCCGGCACCTGCGGGTCGTAGAAGTGCGAGAACACCACGTACGAACCCGGCGCGAGCGCGTCGATGTACTCCCGCATCACCTCGGGCCCGCCGTCGCCCTCCAGGTGGTGCAGCGTGCCCACGTGCAGCAGCACCAGCGGCTGGGCGAAGTCCAGGTGCCGGCGCACGACCTCGTGCCCCAGCACGGTCGAGGGCGTGAAGATGTCCGCCTCGACCATGTGGACGTTCTCGTTCTCCTCGAGCAGCGCCCGCCCGTGCGCGAGCACGACCGGGTCGTTGTCCACGTAGACCACCCGAGAGTCCGGGTTGCTGCGCTGCACGATCTGGTGGGTGTTCTCCGCGGTCGGCAGGCCCGAGCCGCAGTCCAGGTACTGGTCGATCTTCGTCTGCGTGGCGAGGAACCGGCAGGCGCGGTTGAGGAACCCCCGGTTGCCCCTGGCGATGTCCACCGCCTCGGGCACCGCCTCGTTGATCTTGCGCATCACCGCCCGGTCCACCTCGTAGTGGTCCTTGCCACCGAGGAACCCGTCGTAGATACGGGCGATGCTCGGCCTGGTCGGGTCGACCCCGACCGGGACCTGGCTCGGTGAGGTGGGCGGCGCACCGGTCATGACTGCCTCGCAGGACGTTCGCGTTCGACGCTGGACGTACTGAGAGTAGTGGCCCGTGACACACCCCAGGAAGGGGCCGTCCGGTGTGCTCAGATCAGGCCGTTGCGCAGGGCGTACGAGACGGCGTGGGTCCGGTTGCGCAGCCCCAGGCGCGTGGTCAGCTTGTGCAGGATGTTCTTCACGGTGCGTTCCGAGTACGACATCTCCGCCGCGATCTCCGCGGTGTCCTGGCCCTGCGCGAGCAGCCGCAGCACCGTGGTCTCCCGCGTGGACAGGCCGGTGGGCGTCAGCTCGTTCGGCACCAGCACGTCGCGGTGCAGCCGCGCCATGCCCTGCAGCACCTGCCCCAGCTGTTCCGGTGGCAGGTAGCCGAAGCCGCGGGCGGCGTCGGCGACGGCCTTGCGCAGCCGTTCCGGCGTCACCTCCTTGCGGGGCACGAGCACGACGAGGCCGCTCTCGATCGCCTTCCACAGTTCGGCGGGCTGGGGCGGGTCGGCGACGAGCACGAGCCGGGTGTGGCGGGCGGTCTCGCCGACCAGGTAGGGCAGCGTGCGGAGGTCGTCGGCGACGGCCACCAGCACCCCGGCCTGCCTCGGGTCACCGTCGGCGAGCCGCAGCCCCGGCTGGGTGCGCAGCACGCTGAGCAGTCCGGTGCGCAGCAGCGGGTCGGTGGCGAGCACGCCGACCGAAACCGCTCGGGTCGCGGGTGCGCTCGAGTGTGCCCTCGGAGTCAGCGAAGAGCCGGTGTCCTCCATCCGGGCGATACTGATTGACATGGCGCCAGGAAACCGCGAAGAAGGGTAGTCGGCCAGGAAGAACGACCAGCAGTTTTTCGCCTCCGCTACTTCTGCCGGTTTAATGGTCGCCGGTGAACGAGACTCCCCCTGCCGACGAACCGGGCTTCGGCGAGCTGCTCCTGCGGCTGCGCCGCGCCTCGGGCCTGACCCAGGCCGACCTCGCGGAGGCGTCCGGGGTGAGCGTCCGCGCCCTGTCCGACCTGGAACGCGGCCGCGCCAGGGCCGCGCAGCGGCGCTCCACGGAGGCCCTCGCCGACGCGCTCGGCCTGACCGGTCCCGAGCGGAGCCGCTTCCTGGAGCTGGCGCGCCAGGGCAGGCAGCGCGGGGCCCGCCCCGTCCCGCTGCCGCCCGCGGTCGCGCCGCTGCCGAGCGCGGTGCCGGATCTCGTCGGCCGCACCGCCGAGCTGGAGCGCTTGCGGGCGGCGGCGCTGGACGCCGCCCGGACGCCCGGGGGAGTGGTCGTCTCCGTCGTCGGGCACCCCGGCGTCGGCAAGACCGCGCTCGCCGCGACGGCCGCGTACGCGTTGCGGGAGGAGTTCCCCGACGGCTGCTTCTCGGTGGACCTGCGGGGGATGGACGACCAGCCGGTCGCTCCCCGGGCGGCGCTCGACCTCCTGCTGCGCGCGCTCGGTGTGCCGGTGGAGCAGATCCCGGTCACCGTCGAGGAGCAGACGGCCCTGTTCCGCTCGCTGCTGTCCGGACGGCGCACGATGATCCTGCTCGACAACGCCGCCGACGAGACCCAGCTGCGCCCGCTGCTCGCCCGCACCACCGGCTGCCTCACCGTGATCACCTGCCGCCGGGCGCTCGTGGGGCTGGAGTCGGGGCGGTGGATCTGGCTCACCGCGCTCAGCCAGGACGACGCGGCCTCGCTCGTCGGCACGATCATCGGGCACGAGCGCACGCGCGCCGAACCCCAGGCCGTCGCGGAGCTGGCGGAGCTGTGCGGGAACCTGCCGCTGGCGGTGCGGATCGCGGGCAACCGGCTGGCCAGCCGTCCACATTGGACTATCGAGCACCTGGTCACGCTGCTGCGGGACGAGCGCACCCGCCTCGCCGCGCTGTCGGCGGGAGACCTGCGCGTGCGCTCGGCGTTCGCGATGTCGCACCGGCGGCTGACCGGCGAGGCGCGGCTGGTGTTCCAGCGGCTGGCGCTGATCCCCGGCCCGGCGTTCGGCGTCGAGCTGGCCGCGATCGCCACCGGACTGCCCGAGCCCAGGGTGCGCCTGTACATCGACGAGCTGGTCGACGCGAACCTCCTGCAGGCCGGCGCCCAGGACGGCCGGTACTCCTACCACGACCTGATCAGGCTGTTCGCCCGCGAGCGGCTGGAGGCGGAGGAGGACCCGGACGACCTCGCGAAGGTGCGCACCGCCGTGGTGAGCTACCTGCTGGACACCGCCATGGTCGCCGCCTCGTTGCTGCACCCCGAGGCCACGAAGGGCAACCCGCGGTTCCCCGCGCGGGAGGACGCCGTGCGGTGGCTGGACGGCGAGGCCGCGAACTGGCTCGCCGCGCAACGGCTCGCCGCCCGCGACGGCGACCACCGCCGCGTCGTGGGGCTGGCCGAGGCGATGCACTGGTACTCCGACGTCCGCCAGCAGCACCACCCGTGGGACCAGGTGTTCGAGCTCGGGCTGACCGCCGCCCGCGCGCTGGGCGACCGGCACGCGGAGGCGAAGCTGCTGAACTTCGTCGGCTGGGCGCGGTACCTGCTGATGGACGACCACGAGGGCGGGTACGCCGCGCACCGCGAGGCGCTGGCCCTCGCGCGGGAGATCGGCGACTCCGTGGAGGAGACCTGGGCGCAGGGGTACCTGGGCGCCGTGCTCATGCGGCTCGGCAGGCCGGAGGAGGCGCTCGAGCACAGCAGGGTCGCCGCCGTCGCGCGCGGGCTCGGGTTCTGGGCGGGCCAGGCCCCGCTCCGCAACGTGCTCGGACAGGTCCTGACCGCGGCGGGGCGGCCGGAGGAGGCGCTGGCGGTGCACCGCGCGGTGCTCGCGGACGGCGAGCTGCAGCGTTCCGAGGCCAACCCCGAGACCTACCGGTTCCTGCGCTCGCTGACGTTCCGCTTCATGGGCAACGCGCACGTGAAGCTGGGGGAGTGGGCCGAAGCGGCCCGCGCCTACCGCACCGAGCGCGCCCTGTTCGACGAGGCGCAGGCGCCGATGGACGCGGCCGAGGCCGGGCTGCGGGAAGGCAGGGCGTGGCGCGAGGCGGGCGAGTACGAACCCGCCGTGCGGTGCCTGCGTGCGGCGCTCACCGCCTTCACCGAACCGTTCAGCCGGTGGTCGCGGGCGCAGACGCTGGCCGAACTGGCCTCGGTGCTCGAACTGGCGGGTGACGCCGAGGCCTCGCGGGAGTACCGTGAAGAGGCTGCCGTCCTGTGTGGACAGGTCGGCACCGAGGCCGCGGAACGGCTCGCCGCGGAGCTGGCGGGCGCCTGAGGCCCTTCGGGCATTCCTGCCGTCCGATCAGGAAGACGGATGCGCGGGGCGTTCCCCCATCCGGCCGTATCGGCATACTGGCTTCGCCACGGGGGAGCACGGCACATTCCGACCATCTCGTCGCGTGCTCCAACCCTACCTTTTTTTCAGGCGGAGGAACGATGTCTGCAACACGAATCAGCCGCGTCCTGGTGCTGGCGGCCGCGGCCTCGCTGGCGCTCGGAGCGTGTGCCGCGCGCGACAGCGGGGGCTCGGGCTCGGACGGCAACACGTCCGCCGCGGCACCTTCGCTCGCGGCCAACGCCGCCAACCCGGCGGGTGACGGCAAGGCCGTCTGCTCGGGCGTGTCGATCGCCTACATCGGCACGATCAACGGCAACAGCGCCGCGTTCGGGCAGAACTCGCTGCGTGGCATCGACCTCGCCGTGAAGCAGCACAACCAGGCCAACCCGAACTGCCAGGTCACGCTGAAGAAGTTCGACAGCGAGGGCAAGCCCGACAAGGCACCGGGTGTGGTCAACCAGGCCATCGCCGAGCCCGACATCCTCGGTGTCGCCGGCCTGCCGTTCTCGGGCGAGTCGAAGGCCGTGGGCAACCTGTTCAACCAGGCCGGCCTCGTGAGCGTGACGCCGATCGCGACGAACCCCGACCTCACCAAGAAGGGCTGGAAGACGTTCTTCCGTGGCGTCGGCAACGACTCGGTGCAGGGCCCCGCCGCCGTCAAGCTGATGACGGAGACGTTGAAGGCGAACAAGATCTGCGTCGTCGAGGACGACTCGGAGTACGGAATCGGCCTCGCCGCCCAGGTCACCCAGGCGCTGGGCAGCAAGGCTTCGTGCACCGACAAGGTGAAGACCGGGCAGACCGACTTCTCCGCCGTGGTCAACAAGATGTCCTCGGAGAACCCGGACGCGATCTTCTACGCGGGCTACTACCCCGAGGCCGCACCGTTCGCGCAGCAGCTCAACGACAAGGGTGTCACCGCCAAGTTCGTCGCCCCCGACGGCGTGAAGGACCCGGAGTTCCTCAAGGGCGCCGGTGCCGGTGCGAACAACGCCTACTTCACCTGCCCGTGCGTCCCCGAGGACAACTTCAAGGACTTCACCGCCGCCTTCAAGCAGGTCGAGGGCGCCGACCCGGGCACGTACTCCCCGGAGAGCTACGACGTGGCGACGATTCTGCTCAAGGGGATCGATTCGGGCGTCAAGGACCGTGCGGGCCTGCTGAACTTCGTCAAGAACTACGACGGCCAGGGCCTGACCAAGCACTACAAGTGGGACGCGACCGGTGAGCTGACCGAGACTCCCGTGTGGAGCTACCGCGTGCAGAACGGCAAGATCGTCAACAACGGCCAGCTGAGCTGACCGCTCCTCGCCCGGGAACCCGCAGATGAACGCGTTCTCCACAGACAGCTGGATCCAGTTCGACGTGCCGGGGCTGGCCGAGCAGTTCTGGAACAACACCGTCGACGGCCTGGCGCAGGGCGGTATCTACGCCCTCATCGCGCTCGGCTACACCCTGGTGTACGGGGTGCTCAAACTGATCAACTTCGCGCACTCGGAAGTGTTCGTGGTCGGGGCGTTCGCGACCTGGATCACGTTCTGGCTGCTGGGTTTCCGGGCGGGGACCACACCTGAGCTGCCCCTGCTCGAGGTCATCGGGTTCCTGCTCGTCGCGTGCGTCGCCGCGATGGCGGCGTCGGGGGCGACGGCCGTCGCGCTCGAACGGGTCGCCTACCGGCCGTTGCGGAAGCGGAACGCGCCGCGGCTGGTCTTCCTGATCACCGCGATCGGCGCGTCCTTCGCGATCCAGCAGACGCTGAAGCTGATCTTCGGGTTGAACCAGCAGCCCCAGATCCGCCTGCTGCAGCCCCAGCCGCTGTTCCGCGTGTTCGGCGCGGTCGTCACGAACATCCACCTGGTGCTGTTCCTCGCGGCGGTCCTGCTGTGGTTCGTGGCGGACTACTTCGTGAACAAGACCCGGCTGGGCCGCGGGATCCGTGCGGTGGCGCAGGATCCGGACACCGCGACGCTGATGGGGGTGAACAAGGAACGCGTGATCGTGGTGACGTTCCTGGTCGGTGGTCTGCTGGCCGGTGCGGCGGCGTTGTTCTACATGATGAAGATCCCGCAGGGCGCGATCTACAACGGCGGTTTCCTGTTGGGTATCAAGGCGTTCACGGCCGCGGTGCTCGGCGGTATCGGCAACCTGCGTGGTGCGCTGCTGGGTGGTTTCGTGCTCGGGCTGGTCGAGAACTACGGGCAGTCGCTGTTCGGCGGGGAGTGGAAGGACATCGTGGCGTTCGTGGTGCTGGTGATCGTGCTGATGTTCCGCCCGACCGGAATCCTGGGCGAGTCGCTGGGGAAGGCACGGGTATGAGCATCAGGGAGCGCTGGAACAGCCTGTCCCGGCCGGCGCAGTGGGGCATCCTGGTCCCGCTGCTGGTCCTGATCTACTTCCTGCCGGTGCTGAACCCGCCGATCATCGCGACGACCGGCACCGACTTCCCCACGGCGATGTTCGACGTGGCCCGCTACGCGCTGGTCGCGGTGGGGCTGAACGTGGTCGTCGGGCAGGCGGGCCTGCTGGACCTGGGTTACGTCGGGTTCTTCGCGGTGGGGGCGTACGTGGCGGCGTTGTTCACGTCGCCGAACTCCTCGCTGCACAAGCTGCCGTACCTGTGGACGCTGCCGCTGGCGATGGTGATCACGATGATCTTCGGGATCATCCTGGGCACGCCCACGTTGCGGCTGCGGGGCGATTACCTCGCGATCGTGACCCTGGGCTTCGGGGAGATCATCCGGCTGCTGGCCGACAACGTCACGCCGCTGCGCGGTCAGTCCGGCTTCGAGCGGGTCGGGACGAACAATGCGGGGCAGCCGTTCTACGACAACGCCACCGCCTGGTACTGGCTCACGGTGACGATCATCGTGGGAATCCTCTTGCTGGTCGGGAACCTGGAACGGTCCCGGGTGGGGCGCGCGTGGGTCGCGATCCGGGAGGACGAGGACGTCGCCGAGATCATGGGGGTGGCGACGTACAAGTTCAAGATCTGGGCGTTCGTGATCGGCGCGGCGATCGGTGGGCTGTCCGGGGCGTTGTATGCGGGCAAGCTGGGTTTCGTGAACAACCAGTCGTTCGACGTGGTCACCTCGATGCTGTTCCTGGCTGCGGTCGTGCTGGGTGGTGCCGGGAACAAGGTGGGTGTGCTGCTGGGGGCGGTGGTGGTGGCGTACCTGCCGCTGCGGTTCGTGCAGATCGCCGAGTACAACTACCTGATCTTCGGGATCGCGTTGATCATCCTGATGATCTTCCGGCCGCAGGGGCTGCTGGGCGCCCGGCAACGCTTGCTGGCCAAGGGGCGGCAGGCGTACCAGCGCCTCGTCGGCCGCGGTGAGCAGATCAGCGGGGACAGCGCGATGACGGAGACGCGATGAACGAGGACACCGAGATCCTGTACCACACGGGCGAACTCGACGCGCGGCTCCGGCACGAGGCGGAGGTCGCCGAGGCCGTCGCGCCGGACCGGCACATTTCCGCGCGCTTCGGGGAGACGTTGCTGCAGCTCACCGACGTGACGATGCGGTTCGGCGGGCTGACGGCGCTGGACCGCGTGTCCTTCGGCATCCGGCGTGGCGAGATCCTCGGCCTGATCGGGCCGAACGGCGCGGGTAAGACGACGTGCTTCAACGCGATGAGCGGTGTGTACCGGCCGACGTCGGGTCAGGTGCTGCTGGAGGGCAAGCCGCTGGGCAAGTCCTCGCGGCACGGCATCACGCAGCTCGGCATCGCCCGCACGTTCCAGAACATCCGGCTGTTCGGGGAGATGACCGCGCTGGAGAACGTGGTCGTCGGCGCGGACGCGCGTGCCAAGACGAGTGTGCTGGGGGCGTTGTTGCGCTTGCCACGGCACCACCGCGAGGAGCAGGAGGCGGTGGACCGGGCGATGGCGTTGCTGGAGTTCGTGGGCATCGCCGACCGCGCGGCGGACAAGGCGAAGAACCTGCCGTATGGCTACCAGCGTCGGCTGGAGATCGCGCGGGCGCTGGCGACCGAGCCGAAGCTGTTGTGCTTGGACGAGCCTGCGGCGGGGTTCAACCCGGCGGAGAAGGAAGAGCTGATGCAGCTCATCCGCAAGATCCGCGCCGACGGGTACACGGTGTTGTTGATCGAGCACGACATGAAACTCGTCATGGGCGTGACGGACCGGATCGTGGTGCTGGAGTTCGGGAAGAAGATCGCGGAGGGGCTGCCGGCGGAGATCCGGGAGAACCCGGCGGTGATCGCCGCGTACCTGGGGGTGCCTGACGATGACGTTGCTTGAGCTGTCCGGGGTTTCGGTGCACTACGGCCGCATCCAGGCGGTGTCGGAGCTGTCGATCACGGTGGGTCAGGGCGAGATCGTGGCCTTGATCGGCGCGAACGGCGCCGGCAAGTCCACCACGATGCGCGCGATCTCGGGTATCCGCCCGTTGTCGGCGGGTCGTATCACCTTCGCGGGCGAGGACATCACGCGGTTGCGGGCGGATCTGCGGGTGGTGCGGGGGATCTCGCAGGTGCCGGAGGGCCGGGGGGTGTTCCCGGGGATGACGGTGGCGGAGAACCTGGACATGGGCGCGTACGCGCGCAAGGACCGCAAGAACCTGGGTGCGGATCTGGAGCGGGTGTTCGCGTTGTTCCCGCGGTTGAAGGAGCGGCGGTCGCAGGCGGGGGGCACACTGTCGGGTGGTGAGCAGCAGATGCTGGCGATCGGGCGGGCGCTGATGGCCAAGCCGAAGCTGTTGCTGCTGGACGAGCCGTCGATGGGGCTGGCGCCGCAGTTCATCGCGCAGATCTTCCGGATCATCACCGAGATCAACCAGCAGGGCACGACGGTGTTGCTGGTGGAGCAGAACGCGCAGCAGGCGCTGTCGCGGGCGCACCGGGCGTACGTGCTGGAGACCGGCCGCATCACCCGCGCCGGCACCGGCCGGGAGCTGCTCGCGGATGCCGGTGTGAAGGAGGCCTACCTCGGGGTCGCCTGACGGCGGTGAGGTGGGGCGGTGCCGCGAAGGCGGCGCTTCCGCCTACCCGGCCGAGCCGGTGCCGCCAAAAACCTCGTGGCACGGCCACTGCCGTGAAGGCCGCCACCGCCTCCGGGGATGTGGCGGCCCCTCGACTACCGGGCCATGCCGCCAAGGCAGCGCGGCATCCACCCGCCCCCGCGCCCGTGCCGCCAAGACCTCCCGCTCCCGGCCCCGCCACCGCTGACCAGCGCCCCCGCCCCTACTGCCTCCGCTGACCACCGCCCCCGCCACCCGCGCCACCACGGCGAGGCCCCGTCACCCCACCGAAGCCCGCCGGAACTCCGCGCGCCACAGGTCCAGTTCCTCCACCCGCACGAGAGCCAGCCCGCCCGCGGCGAACGCCTCCACCTCCTCGCGGGTCAGCGGCCACGGCGGCCCCGCCTGCTCGCCCTCGTCCCGCCGCGCGATGACGAGCAGCGTGCCGCCCGGCGCCACGAGCGACGCCACCGCCGCCGTGGCCGCCGCGCGGTGCGTGCGGGGGAGCGCCTGCACCGTGAAGTTCTCCACCACCAGGTCGAAGGCGCCCACGAGCTCCGCAGGAAGCGCCAGCAGGTCCGCCACCCGGTAGTCCACTGTGGACTCCGGGTACCGCTTCGCCGCCACCTCGATCGCCGTCGGGGAGACGTCGAACGCCGTGGTGGCCCAGCCCAGCTCCGCGAGGTACTCGGCGTCCGCGCCCAGCCCGCAGCCGACCACCACCGCCCGTCCGCGTGCCGTCCGCTCCCGCGCCCAGTCCACGAGCAGCGGCGAGGCGCTTCCGCGGTCCCACGGCATCGGCACCTCCCCGGCCACTCCCGCCGAGTACAGCCGGTCGAACCAGCCCGTCGGATCGTCGCAGGCGATGGACCGTGCTGCGAGCCGTCCGGCCTGTGCGTCCCAGCCGCCCGAGGTGTGCCGCAACAGCGCGGGCACCACGGTGTCCCACGAGGACGGCGGTGGCATCTGGTGACCGACACCGTCGAGCGGCAGCAACTCGGCACCGGGGATCTCGCGTGCAAGCGCTTCCGCGTGCTCGAAGGGGAACAGCGGATCGGCCGTGCCGTGGACGACCAGTGTGGGCACCGCGATCTCGCCCAGCCTGTGCCGCACCGGCTCCGGCGGTTCGATCAACGCGTGGTTGGACGCGCACGCCAGCCCACCGGACCGCGCGATCACGCGCTCGGCCACGGCACGCGTGCGGGCTTCGTCGAAGTACGCGGGCGCGGCGAGTTGCCGTTCGAACTCCACCAGGTGCTCCGCGGTCGAGGGCATGGGCTGCACGGCGAAGTACTCCTCCAGCCGCGGGGACATCGGCGGCAGCCCCGCCCAGCCAGGGCTGGTGGAGATCAACGTCAGCGACTCGACCCTGGCGGGGTGGCGCACCGCGAGGTGCTGCGCGATCGTCCCTCCCATGGAGACACCGACGACGTGCGCGCGCTCGATCCCGTACTCGCCGAGCACCCGCAACGCGTCGGTGACCAGGTCGTCGAAGCCGTACCCCGGCTCACCCGGCGGGTAGTGCACGGACTCGCCGGTGTCGCGGTGGTCGTAGCGCAGCACGAACCGGGCGCCCTCGGCGAGCCGCCGGCAGAAGGCGGGATCCCACCAGTCCATCGTCGCGCCCCCGCCGCCGATGAGCAGGATCGCCGGATCCCGGGGTTCGCCGAACGCGTCGCTGCGCAGATCCATTCCCCGACACTAGGGACGGGACGGCAGCAGCACCACCCCGTCGTCGTCCGAATACAGGACGTCACCCGGATGGAACGTGATCCCGCCGAACCCGACCGGGACGTCCACCGCGCCCGCCCCGGCCTTGCTGCTCTTGCGCGGGTTCGTGCCCAGCGCCTTGATCCCGATCGGCAGCCCCGCGAGCACCGCGCTGTCGCGCACGGCACCGTTGATCACCAGCCCGGCCCAGCCGTTGTCCACGGCCGCCTTCGCGATCAGGTCCCCGGTCAGTGCGCTGTGCAGCGAACCGCGCCCGTCCACGACGAGGACGGCCCCCTCGCCGGGCGTGTTCAGCAGCTCCTTGACGAGCCCGTTGTCGTGGTAGCAGGAAACGGTCCGCACCGGGCCGGTGAAGGCCCGGTGGGCGCCGAACTGCCGGAACTGCGTGTCGCAGACCTGGAGCCGGTCCCCGTGCTCGTCCACCAGGTCCGCGGTGCTGAAGGAAGGTGTCACGGCCGCCATGATGCCCGATCGGCCACGACGGCGCGGGTCATGGTCCTCAGTAGACGGTCAGCGGAAGAACAGCCGGGCGACGAGACCCGTGACGACGACCCAGAAGATCGCGGCGAGCCCGTAGTTCACCAGCACGGCCAGCTGCGGGTTGTCGATGGGGAACAGGCCGGGGAAGAACAGGGCCAGCGGTTCCGCGATCGCGCGGATGAAGCGCGTGAAGGCGTTGCCCGCGTTGGCGCCCAGCAGGATCAGCAGGATGTAGATCACTTCGATGAGGGCGAACACGGCCCCGACGCCGGTGACGATCCTGGCGGCGGAGGCGCGGCCCGAGTATGTTCGTGTCCTGGTCATACCGGAGAAATTCCTCCCCTGGCCGGGTGAGAAACTCCCGTGGGGGCCAAATACTCCGTTCGTCGGCGGCCACTGCTCCATCCGCTCCAGCGCCGCCGGGATCCGCGCGGCCCCCGGAACTACTGTAGGTATTGTTCAGCCACCCTGGCCGGAGGACATCGAGGCGGTACGCGGGAGATGAACCAGGACAGGGCGGCCAGGGTCTGGTCGTCCATCGTCGAGTGCGCACGTCGGGAAGCCGCTGCCCTGTCACTGCGGCACGCGTGCCTGGCCTGCGCGGAGGCCGTCTCGGCCGATGCGGCGGTGTTGTTGCTGACCAGTAGTCTGCAGACGGGGCATCTCGTGTTCGCCACGAACCCACTTGGCGAGGAGCTGGTGGAGCTGCAGACCACATCGGGACAGGGTCCGGCGCTGGACGCCGCCGGCGGGTTCGGCCCTGTCCTCGTGCCGGACCTCGCGAGCGCCGAGAGCCGGGCCCGGTGGCCGGGCTACGCCCCCGAAGCGGTGCGGGCCGGCGCGCGGGCGCAGTTCTCCATCCCGCTGAGGATCGGTGCGGTGCGGGTGGGCGCGCTGGACCTCCACCGTCGTGAGGCGCGCGACCTGACCCCTGATGCACTGGCGGACACGATCGTCTACGCCGACGCCGCGCTCGCGATCGTCCTCGACAGCAGGGCGGGGACGAACGGTGGGGAAAGCGGGGAAACCTTCTTCGGACACGGGGCCGAACTCCACCAGGCCGCGGGCATGGTGTCGGTGCAACTCGGAGTACCGGTGGGGGAGGCCATGGTGCGGCTGCGCGCACACGCATACGCTCGCGGTGAGCGACTGGGGGCGGTGGCGAAGGCGGTTGTGCAGCGCCGGCTCAGGTTCGCTCCCAGTGACAAGTCCGAAGGGGAGCACCGATGAGCGGGCCCGACACGAGGGTGACACGGGTGTTCGTCGAACTCGCCGACACCCTGGTCGCCGACTTCGACCTGATCGACTTCCTGCACGGGCTGGCCGCCCGCTGCGTCGAGTTGCTCGCGGTCGACGCGGCCGGGCTGCTGCTGGCGGACGCGCACGGGGTCCTCAACGTCGTCGCCGCGTCCGACGAGCAGGCCCGGCTGCTGGAACTGCTGCAGCTGCAGAACGAGGAGGGCGCCGCGATCGACTGCTACCGGCTGGGCCGCCCGGTGCAGTGCGCCGACCTGAGCCAGGCGCAGCAGTGGCCGAGTTTCTCCCGCGCCGCGCAGGAGGCGGGCTACCAGGCCGTGGTGGCCGTGCCGATGCGCCTGCGGGACGACATCGTGGGCGCGGTGAACCTGTTCGCGGCCACGGCAGGCGAGCTGGGTGAGGAACGGATCAGCGTCGGGCAGGCGCTCGCGGACATCGCGACCATCGGCATTCTGCACGAGCGGACCCTGCGGCGGCACGAGGTGCTGGTCGAGCAGCTGCAGACCGCGCTGACCAGCCGGATCACGATCGAACAGGCCAAGGGGGTGCTCGCCGAGCGGCTCGGCATCGGTGTGGAGGACGCGTTCGTCGCGTTGCGGCTCTACGCCCGCAGCCACCGCCGCCGGCTCGCCGAGGTCGCGCTGTCCGTCGTGGAGCGGCGGCCGGAGGGTGACGACGTCGTGGCGGCGTACCTGCGCGCGCACTGAGGGCCGCGCCCGGTTGCCCGGCCGCGGCCCTCGTTCCGCTCAGCCGATCTGCAGGTCCACGCAGGAGTAGAACGCGTTGGTGGTGTCGGCGATGTTCCAGACGGCGAGCAGTTTCTGCTTGCCGCTGAAGCCGCCGAGGTTCACGCTGTGCGACACCGTCGTCGGAGGCTGTGCGTTGCCGCCGTCGACCGTCTGGACGAGCGTGTCGCCGATGTAGTACTCCCAGTTGCTGGTGCGGTGCGCCGCGGTCATCGTCCACGTGAACGTGACCGTCCTGCCGACCGACGTCACCCGCCAGCCCTTGGCGTCGTCGTCGAGTTCGGCGAAGCGGGTGTTGCCGCCGCTGCAGCTGCGCAGCCCCTTGGGTCCTTCGACGCTCTGCGGCTCGTACTTGATGTCGCCGCACGCGACGATGCCCTGCGCGCACTGCGCCTGGCGGCTCGGCGGGGAGTTGATGTAGCCGTGCGCGCTGGCGACGCCTGCAGGCAGTGCGAGCGCGACGAGCGGGGCGAGTGCCGCTCCGGCGACGAGGGTCCTGACGTGTTTCCCGAACATGGTCGCGCCTCCTCTTCCGCTGGCTGCGGGACGGAGTTGTCTGAACCTTTGTGGTCTAGACCATAATGCCCGGTAATGGGACGGTCAAGTACCGTGATGGTGGAAATTCCCCTACTTCCCTTGCGGGTCAATGGATCTTGACCGAGGCGAGCAACGCGCGCCACTGCGCGCCGGTGGTGAAGGCGGGCCCGAGGTCGGGCAGTTCGGCCAGATCCGCGTCACTGACCGGCGGCACGTCCGCGCCCAGCCGGTCCAGCTCCAGCGTCACGCGCGCCAGCATTTCGAGCGCGATCGTGCGCACCACCGCCTCCTCGACGCTCGCCCCGGTCACCGTCACCCCGTGCCCGCGCAGCAGGCACACCGGCCGGTCACCCATCGCCGCCAGCATCTCCTCCGCCAGCTCCCGCCGCCGGATCAGCACCGACCTCGGGTACACGGGCACGCCGCCGGCGGCCAGGCGCATACCGGGGATGTCGAACGCGCCGTAGACCGGCCGCAGCGGCAGGCCCGCGAGCCCGCACACGAGCAGCGCGGGCGGGTGCGCGTGCACCACCGCACCCACCTCCGGCCGGGTGCGCAGCACCTCGGTGTGGATCGGCAGCTCGTTCGGCACCCGCCATTCGCCGAGGTCGTCGCCCCGCCCGTCCAGGTCGACGAGCCGCACGTCGGCGGGTTCGGTGTACCGCAGCCCGCGCTCGCGAGGGCCACGGGTGCGCACCAGGAGGTGGCCGGAGTCGACGCGAGCGCTGACGTGGCCCAGTATCCCGTCCACGACACCGTGTGCGGCCAGCACCTGGCACGCGTCCGACACCGTCTGCCGCAGTTCGTCCACAGTGGACCTCACAGCTTGAACGAGTCGGCGGCGGAGGCCAGCACGATCTCCTCCGCCGTGCGGAGCCGGGAGGCCAGCCCCTGCTCGTGCGAGTAGCGGGCGAACGTCTCCAGCACGTGCCGGTTGCGCTCCAGGCCGTAGTCCCAGTAGCCGGGGCCCAGCACCTCCAACGTCTCCGCGAGGTGCTGCTGCAGCCACGGCAACATCACCTTGAACGCGTTGCGGTGGTGCAGATCCGCGTACGCCACCTCCAGCGAGCGCGTGAACGCCTTCGTGAGCGAGCGCGCGAGCCACGGGTGCCGCTCGTGCAGCTCGCGCCGCAGCACCACGGTGTGCATGATCGGGAAGATCCGCGTCCGGCGGTAGTAGTCCTTCTCCACCGCCGCGAAGTCCTCGAACAGGTGCCGCACGGTGGGCACGCGGCCGAAGCACGACGGCTGCGTGGCGCTGTAGATCGCGTCGAGCTCGCCGTCGGCCAGCATCGCGGACAGGGTCTGCCCGGGGCCGATCGGCGTGACGCTGACCGAGTCCGGCAGGTTCAGCGCGATCTTCTCCGACCGGCCGGGTTCCTCGACGCCGCCGGTGAAGTACCGCACCGAGTCCACCGGCACGCCGTACTCCTCGGCGAGGATCCCGCGCTGCCACACGCACGCGGTCAGCTGGTACTCGGGCAGCCCGACCCGCTTGCCGACGAGGTCCTGCGGGCGCTCGATGCCGCTCGCGGTGTTGATGTAGATCGACTGGTGCCGGAAGACGCGCGACGGGAACACCGGCAGCGCGACGAACGGCGGGTCGTCGCGGTCCAGTGTGAGCAGGTAGGAGGACAGGCTCATCTCGCTGACGTCGAACTCCTGGTACCGCAGCTGCCGGTAGAAGGTCTCTTCGACGGGCAGGGACAGGAAGTTGAGGTCGACGCCCTCCGGGCGGACGCGCCCGTCCTGCAGCGCGTGCATCCGGTCGTAGTC
The DNA here is from genome assembly GCF_039542405.1 of Amycolatopsis dongchuanensis. Lineage (NCBI taxonomy): Bacteria > Bacillati > Actinomycetota > Actinomycetes > Pseudonocardiales > Pseudonocardiaceae > Amycolatopsis > Amycolatopsis dongchuanensis. Next base: position 40,768 of record NZ_BAABIB010000055.1, on the reverse strand, counting down.
CCAGCAGGCGAAGGACAGCTGGAGGCGGGTCATGCGGATACTCCTTCGAGGTCGGGAACGGGGGTGGACCGGCGCCGGGCGAGCGGCACGCACAGCAGCAGCGCGACGAGCGCGCACAGCCCGCACACGGCGAACCCGGCGAGGTAGGAACTGAGCGCCGGGGTCCCGGCGGGGGTGGTGAGGCTCGCGAACAGCACCCCGGCGACGGCGCTGCCGCTCGCGTTGCCGACGGCGTACATGACGACCGAAAGTCCCAGTGCGATCCCGGATTCGGCGGCGGGCACGGCACGCAGCACGAGCAGTTGCGTGGCGGCGAGCGCGACCGCGAGGCCCATCGAGTCGAAGCCGAGTGACACGATTTCGACCACCGGCACAGCGTGCCCCAGCGCGAAACCGGCGAAGCCGACCGTGATGGCGGCGAACCCGAGCGCCGACGTGAGCACGAGCCCGCGGGGCCGGGCCGCGCGCAGCACGACGATGCCGAGCACGCTGCCGACGGCCTGGGGCAGCGCGAACCAGCCCGCGGTCAGGCTGCTCCAGCCGTAGCCGAAGCCGGACGAGACGGGGGTTTGCGCGAGGCGGGTGACGGCGGAGAGCGAACCGTAGATGCCGAAGGCGATCAGGAAGGTCATCGCGTAGGGGAGCGCGACCTGGGGGCGCAGCAGGTACGAGACGTCGATGAGCGGTGTGCGGGCGGTGCGTTCGCGCCACCACCACAGCGCGCCGAGCGCGACGCCGCCGGTCAGCAGGCCCAGCACCTGCGCCGAACCCCAGCCCCACGACGGTCCCTGGCTGAGGCCGAGCAGCAGCGTGACGAGCGCGAGGGTGAGCAGCACGGCGCCGGGCACGTCCAGCCCGCCGCGGGCGCGCTCGGGCGAGTCGCGGACGAACACCGCGGTCGCGGCGAGCCCCAGCAGGCTCGCGACCGCGCCCGCCACGAAGAAGAGGTGCCAGTTCTGCGGGTGGATGCCGACGATCGCGCCCAGCAGCAGGCCGCCCGCGATGCCGAGGCCCGTCCCGACGTGGATCGCGCTGATCGCGGTGTGCGCCTGTTTCGGGGGCAGCGTGTCGCTCGCGATCGCCTCGGGCAGGGCCAGCATGGGCAGTTGCGCGCCGATGAGGACGCGGCCGAGCAGGACGAGCGGGAGGTTCGTGGCGAAGCTGTCGATCAGGCAGCCGGCGAGTACGAGCGCCATCGCCAGCAGGATCACGGGTTTCTTGCCGATCAGGTCGGCGAGGCGGGTGAGGACGGCGAGGAAGACGGCGCCGGAGAGCAGGCCGGATGTCAGGATCCAGGACGTGCCCGCGGCGGAGGCGTGCAGTGCCTTGCCGATCGCGGGGAGGAGGGGCAGGAGGCCGACCTGCATGAGCTGCAGGGCGAAACCGAGGTAGGTCAACGTGACGACGGCGGCGCGGCCGTTCGCGGGTGCGCTCATGGGAGGAACTCCGATCGTCGATGATCGAGCGAGCCGTACGCTAGCACAAGTACGTAAGCATTTACGTATGAAGTTACATATTTGGAGGCCCCGATGTCCCTGCGCCACGCGCTGCTCGCCCTGCTCGAGGCCGGGCCGATGACGGGGTACGAGCTCGCGAAGCAGTTCGACCAGTCGGCGGACCGCGTCTGGCACGCGCCGCACCCGCAGATCTACACGGAGCTGCGGAAACTGGAGCGCGAGGACCTCGTGGCAGCGGACGAGGTGGCGCGGGGGACGAAGGCGGTGAAGCGGGCGTACCGGCTGACGGAGGCGGGGGAACGCGAGCTGCGGAGGTGGGTGTCGGAGGTCGAAGCGCCGTCACCGGTTCGTGACGCGGCCTACCTGAAGGCGACGTACTTCGAGTACGCGGACCCCGAGGTGGTGCGGCGGCAGTTCGAGGCGCACCGGGCGCACCACCAGGAGCAGCTGCACCGGTGGGAGCGGCACGCGGCGCAGCTGCGGGCGCGGGAGACGGAGCTGCTGCAACGCCGCCTGGCGCACGCCCCGCAACCCCAACACGAGGCGATCGTCGCGTACAAGGTCCACGTGTACGAGGGCATGGCGGAGCGCGCCAGGGCGGAAATCGCCTGGGCCGAGCGAGGACTGGCACTGGTGGAGAAGTTGGGGTGAGGGGGGTGGGGGCTTCGGGCGGAGCCCGGGGTGGCTGGGCTTCAGGCGGGTTTGGCGCGCTGCGGGTTGGGCTTCGGGCGGGTTTGGCGCGCTGGTCGGTCGGCTTTCGGGCGGCTGGGGTTTGGGGCCGGAGGGCTTCGGGCGGGTTCGGGTGTGCTGGGGGCTGGGCCTCAGCACGGCAGGGCTTCGTTCGGGTTTCGTGGCAGGACTTTGGTGGCGGTTAGCGCCTCCGAGCATCCTGGCTTCGGGGCGGAGGTCAGGGCGGCAGGACGTTGCCCGGAGTTCGGGGCGACCAGTCGCGGGCTCTGCGATGGCGCCACGCGAGTCGGCGCGGGTTGCCGTTGAGGCGGTTCGCGCGGGGACGGAGTTTCCGGTCATCGATCGGTTCGGTGACCGGGTAGTGCCAGTCGGAGGAATCGGGTCTTCGCGCTGGCGCCTTTCCCGTCCCTTGGCGGCAGTCGCGCGGGCGTGGTTCCGCGCTGGCGCCCCTCGGCCCCGCGGCTGATGGCCATGCATCGGCCGAGGCTCAGCGTTCGCGTGGGTGGGCCTTCGCCGCTGCGCAGCCGCTGAACGTCCCGTCAGTCGAGGTCGGCGAGGCGCTTCTCCGCTGCCGAGGCGGTGCGCTTGGCGGACGTGAGTGCCTTCCGCGCGGCGGAGACCTCTGCTCGGAGTGCACGTTCGATCTGGGTCGCTTCCGCGAGCTGCGCCCGGAGATCGGCCACGGCGTCGGCTGCTTCCGCGGCCCGCTGCTCCGCCTCGGAAAGGGCTTCCTCGGCCGCTTCCCGTGCCTCGATCGCCGCGGCCGCCTCGTCGCGGATGGCTTGGCGGCGGGCCTCCTCCGCGCGCTCTCGCTGCCGGGCCGCTTCCGCCTGCTTCCGCTCGGTCTCTCGCTGCCGGTCGGCCGCTCGCTTGCGGTCGGTTTCCTGCCGCTTGCCGGTGGCTCGCTTGCGGTCGGTTTCTCGCCGCTGGTCGGTGCGCGCCTGCTTCCGCTCGGTCTCCCGCTGCCGGTCAGCGGTCGCTCGCTTGCGGTCGGTTTCCTGCTGCCGTTCGGTGGCTCGCTTTCGCTTGGTCTCCCGCTGCTGGTCGGTGGTTCCCTTGCCGTCGGTCTCCCGTCGCCGGTCAGCGGTCGCTCGCTTGCCGTCGGTTTCCTGCTGCCGGTCGGTGGCTCGTTTTCGCGTGGTCTCCCGCTGCTGGTCGGTGGTTCCCTTGCCGTCGGTCTCCCGTCGCCGGTCAGCGGTCGCTCGCTTGCCGTCGGTCTCCTGCGTCCGCTGGGTGGTGCCCCGCTTCCCGGCGCGGTCCGGCCGCTCCGTGGCGCCCTGCTTCCCGGCGCGCTCCCGCCGCCCCTCCGCCCCGCCGGCGTCCCGCGTCCGGGTGCTGCCCGGCTCCGGGAGCACCGCCGCCGTCAGCCATTGTTCCGGCGTGCCGGGCGCCAGTGCGGCGCTCAACCGAGCGGCGCGGACCGCCTCCAGCGCTTGTTCGTCCGACACCGCGGCTTCGAAGGTGTCATCGATCTGCCTGCTCGTCGCGTCGCTGTAGGTGTAGGCCGCCTTGCGCGCCAGCCACTGCGCCCGCTTGTTCAGCAAGCCGATCAGCTCGTGCCGCCGCCGCGACAACGTCCGCAGCTCGTCCCCCGCCAGCGACTGGTGCGCCGCCCGCAACGCGGCACCCACCTCCGCCAGCCGGTCGATCTCCTCCGGGCAGTTCCGGCTCACCTGGTTGACCAGCCACGCCGCCACCGTCGGCTTGCGCAGCCCCGCGATCCGGTCCGCCAGCGCGCGATCCGGCCGCGCCTGCTTCGCCCGCTCGTCCCGCAGCGCGGTGAAGTCCTCCCGCTTCGCGGCGAACAGCTCGTCCGACACCGTCTCGAAGTCCATCGCGCCCAGTCAAGCACGATCCCGGTGCCTACGCCCCGCAGCCGATTGGCATAGACCACGACTCTTTCGGGTGACGACGTTGTGCGGGGGCCGCGCAACCCGGAACGTTCGTGCGAAAGCCGCGAAAAGGGAAGGAAGTTCTCACGAAATCCTCGCGGAAAAGGGAAAACGGCAACGCCTGCTAGTGTCGGTCCTCATGAGCGAGGCAGCCGTCCGCGTCGAACGCCGTGGCCCCGTCACCACGGTCGTCCTGCACCGCCCCGAAGCCCGCAACGCCGTCGACCGACCGACGGCCGAAGCCCTCCGGCAGGCCTTCGAGGACTTCGACGCCGACCCGGACGCCTCCGTCGCCGTCCTCTGGGGCGATGGCGGCACGTTCTGCGCCGGCGCCGACCTCAAGGCCATCGGCACGGACCGGATGAACCGCCTCGCTCCCGACGGTCCCGGTCCGATGGGCCCGACCCGCCTGCGCCTCGGCAAGCCCGTCATCGCCGCCGTCGCAGGTCACGCCGTCGCCGGCGGCCTGGAACTGGCCTTGTGGTGCGACCTCCGCGTCGCGGCGGAGGACGCTGTCTTCGGGGTGTTCTGCCGCCGCTGGGGAGTGCCGCTGATCGACGGCGGCACCGTCCGCCTGCCCCGCCTCATCGGGGAGAGCCGGGCGATGGACCTCATCCTCACGGGCCGCCCCGTCGAGGCCGCCGAAGCGCTTCAGATGGGCCTGGTGAACCGCGTCGTGCCCGCCGGCGAGGAGCGGGCCGCGGCCGAGGAACTGGCCGCCGCGATCGCCCGGTTCCCGCAGACCTGCCTGCGTCACGACCGCCTGTCCGTGCTCGACCAACAGGGCCTGCCCGAGGCGGAAGCGCTTTCCCGGGAATGGGAGCACGGAATGGCGTCGTTCGCGGCGGACGCGGCCGCCGGGGCGAACCGTTTCGCGGCCGGAGCGGGCCGCGGCGGATCATTTTCGGATATTTGAGCGAAAGCGCGTTCGAAATACTTCTGGTCACGGTGGGTCACCAGCGAGGGGCATGCTTTCGGACGATGTCGGCGCGCGGGGCGGGTCCGTGCCAGCATGGGCCGGATGGTGATCTTTCCCGCGCGGGCACGGCAAAGTCCGCGATTGTGACCCGTTGCTCAAAGCGGTGTTGGTCTCGTTCGCGAGCCTTTCGGGTACTCGCGCGGCAAAGTGGGTATTGCCATGGGTGTTCGCCACGTAAGCTGGGAAAGGGGGACTGGGGACCGTGAACGGACCATTCGGGCGTACAGCCCGATTCTGGCGCCGTATCCACCTTGGTCGTAATCCGCTGGCCAGACGCTCCGACCGCGTCGAGGCCGTCGTGCTGCTGGTCGCCGTACTGGGGTTGCTCATCGCGCTGCCGCTCGCCGCGCTCGTCGGGACCAACACCTATCGCGGGCAGCTCGCCGTTTCCGCGCAGCAGCAGGCCTCGCGCCACCTCACCACCGCGACCCTCGTCGAGAACGCCCCGACGCCCGTGCCCGCCACCGACGGCGCCTACCTGAGCGCGAACGGCGGCACCACCGGCACGCACGCCCGCTGGACCCTTCCGGACGGGGCCGAGCGGGTCGGCACCGTCGCCGCGGATCCGGGTTCGCCTGCCGGGACGCGGGTGCCCGTGTGGCTGTCGGACGCCGGAAACCCCGTGCCCGCGCCGATGACCTCCTCCGACGCCACGACGACCGGGATCCTCGCCGGGATCTTCGCGTGGCTGGTGGTCGCGCTGGGGCTCACCGCGGTGTACTGGAGCGTGCGCCTCGTCCTGGACCGCCGTCGCGCCGTGCACTGGGAGCGGGAGTGGCAGTACGCGGGAGAACGCTGGGCTCGTTTCTGAGCCGTCGCGCGGTGACGTGGGGGGCTGGGGCCCTGCGGTGTGGACTGTGGGTGATGACTGTCGGGACCGCGGCCTCCGGGTGATGTGGGGTCACGGGGGCTGAAGACGCCGCGGTGCGGGACTTCGCGGATGGATGCCCGAGCCGGTGCTGTCGAGTGGGGAAGCGCCCCGGTGGGCCGTGGGTTTCGGGACCGCGGTCTCCGGTGACATGGGGGATCAGGAGAGGCGGGCATCCCGCCTGGAGCGGCGCGTGCCCGCACTGCGGGCGGGCGCACGCGGGGCGCGTGACGCCGCGCCCCGCCGGAAACTCGCCGTGCGGCCGCCCGAAACCTGCCGTGCCCCGTCGGAAACCCGGCGTACCCCGTCGGAAACTCGCCGTGCGCCGCCCGAAACCCGCCGCGCCCCGCCGGAGACCCGCCGCGCCGCACCCCCGAAACCGCCCCTAACGCACCCCCCGCGGCCGGAACTGGATGCTGATCCGCGGCCCGACCGGCTTGCCCGTCTTGGGAATCGCGTGCTCCCAGGTCCGCTGGCACGAACCGCCCATGACGATGAGGTCGCCGGGGCCCAGGGCCTGCCGGATGGTCTGCCCGCCGCCACGCGGCCGCAGCAGCAGGCTCCGTGGCGAACCCACCGACAGGATCGCCACCATCGTGTCCTCACGGGAACCGCGGCCGATCGTGTCCCCGTGCCACGCCACGCTGTCCCTGCCGTCCCGGTACAGGCACAGCCCCGCCGTGCGGAACGGCTCCCCGAGCTCGGCCGCGTAGTGCTCGCTCAGCGCCGACCGCGCCTCCACCAGCACGGGATCCGGCAGCTCGTCCTGCTCCCCATAAAAACTGAGCAGCCGCGGCACGTCGACGACCCGGTCGTACATCCGGCGCCGTTCGGCGTGCCACGGCACGCGCTCCATCAGCCGTTCGAACACCGTGTCCGCACCACGCAGCCAGTCGGGCAGCACGTCGATCCACGCGCCGTCACTCAGCGGCGTGCGCCGGATCGCCGACAGCGGCCGGAGCGACGTCTCGTCGGTCTGCCCGAACAGCGAGCACTGGAGTCCCACGGTCATGTCCGCCAGTGTACCCGCTGTTCGAACACCTGTGCGAACTTTTCACCCCTTCACGCACACCACCTGCTTGAGGTGCGCCACCACCTCGACCAGATCGGTCTGCGCGGCGATCACGGACTCGATGTCCTTGTACGCCGCGGGGATCTCGTCCACGACACCCGCGTCCTTGCGGCACTCGACCCCGCTCGTCTGAGCGGCGAGGTCCGCTTCGGTGAACGTCTTGCGCGCCTTGGTCCGCGACATCCGCCGTCCCGCGCCGTGCGACGCCGACAGGAACGACGCCTCGTTGCCGAGCCCGCGCACGATGTAGGACCCGGTGCCCATGCTGCCCGGGATGATCCCCAGATCACCCGAGCCCGCGCGGATCGCGCCCTTGCGGGTCACCAGCACGTCCACCCCGTCGTACGTCTCCTCCGCCACGTAGTTGTGGTGGCACGAGATCGGCTCGTCGAACCGCACGCCCGGCACCTCGTCCGCGAGCGCCCGCTGCACGAGCGCGACCATCGCGGCCCGGTTGCGCGCCGCGTAGTCCTGCGCCCAGAACAGGTCCCTGCGGTACGCGGCCATCTCCGGCGTGCCCGCGACGAACACCGCGAGGTCCCGGTCCGGCAGATCGGCGTTGTGCGGCAGGCGGCGCGCGATGTCGATGTGCCGCTTCGCCAGCTCGTTGCCGATCCCGCGCGAGCCGGAGTGCAGCATCAGCCACACGCGGCCCTCGTCGTCCCCGCCCTGTTCCAGGCAGACCTCTATGAAGTGGTTGCCACCACCGAGGCTGCCGAGCTGGGCCCGCGCGCGGTCACGCAGGTTCTGCACCCCCGCGTGCAGTTCCCCGAAGGACGACCAGAACTCGTCCCAGCCGCCGACACCGGGCACCCGCGCCGGGTTCACCGGGGTCTTGTGCATCGCGAACCCCACGGGCACCGCCGATTCGATCCGGCGGCGCAGCCTGCCGAGGTCGTCGGGGAGGTCGCTCGCGGTCAGGGAAGTGCGCACCGCGCTCATGCCGCACCCGATGTCGACGCCGACCGCGGCGGGGGAGACGGCGTCACGCATCGCGATGACACTGCCGACCGTCGCGCCCTTGCCGTAGTGGACGTCCGGCATCACCGCGAGACCGTGCACCCACGGCAGGTTCGCGACGTTGCGGAGCTGCCGCATCGCGGCGTCCTCCACCGACGACGGGTCGGCCCACATCCTGATCGGTACCCGCGCGCCTTCCAGTGCGGCGTGCATCTTCGTTTCCTCTCCTCGGCTACTGCTTCTTCACGGTATCCGCATGCGGCAACTGGTTTGCTCGTTCCCGATGACCACGAAACGCGCCGGGCTGACGGTGGTCGCACTGGTGTCCCTGCTGGTGTTCGCCGCGACGGGCGTCGGCTGGAGCCAGGTGCACCGGCTGACCGCGGGACTGTCCACAGCCGACGTCCTCGACCCGGGTGCGGCGAGCACCACGGGCGAGCAGAACATCCTGCTCGTCGGCCTGGACAGCAGGACGGACGCGCAGGGCGAGCCGTTGCCCCGGAACCTGCTGGACCAGTTGCACGCGGGGGATTCGAGTGACGGCGGCGACAACACCGACACGATGATCCTCGTCCACATCCCCGCCGGCGGTGGGGCGGCGACGGCGTTTTCCATCCCGCGTGACTCCTATGTCCGGCTCGCGGGCGGTTTCGGCCGCCACAAGATCAATTCCGCCTACACCTACGCGCAGGTCGCGGCGGCGAACCGGTTGCGGGCCCAGGGAGTCACGGGCGCGCAGCTGAACGTCCAGGCGGCGCAGGCGGGGGCGAAGAACGCGGTCCAGACCGTCGAGCAGCTGACCGGGCTGACGGTGACGCACTTCGCGTCGGTGAACCTCGTGGGCTTCTACGACATCAGCGAGGCGATCGGCGGGATTCCCGTGTGCCTCAACGCTCCTGTGCGCGATGCGTACTCCGGTGCGGACTTCCCGGCGGGTGAGCAGACGATCTCCGGCGCGCAGGCGCTCGCGTTCGTGCGGCAGCGGCACGGGCTGCCGAACGGGGACCTCGACCGGATCCGGCGGCAACAGGCGTTCCTGGCGAGCATGGCGCACACGGTGCTGGCCGCGGGAACCCTCACGGATCCGGCGAAGCTGACGAAACTCGTCGGCGCGCTCCAGCAGTCCGTCACGATCGACCAGGGGTGGGACGTCTTCTCCTTCGCCCAGCAGCTGCGGAACCTCAGCTCCGGGCAGATCCGGTTCGAGACGATCCCGGTCGGGAACACCGACCTCAAGACGTCCGACGGGGACGCCGTGCAGGTCGATCCCGCACAGGTCCAGGCCTTCGTCCAGCAGGCGACCGGCGGTGCCGCTCCGTCCACAGTGGCGCCGCCCACGACGGCGAGCAGGGTCACGTCACGGCCCGCGACGCCGCCAGCGGCGCCGCCCGTGACGGCCGGGAACGTGACGTGCGTCAACTAGTGTCCACTCAGGAACGGCAGGAGTGCCGCGGTCAACTGCGCCGGGGCGTCCTCCTGCACGAGGTGCCCGGCGCCTTCGACGCGGTGGAGCCTGCTCCCGGGGATCCGCGCCACGAGCCGCTCGCCGTGCTCGATGGGCAGCCACTCGTCCTGCTCGCCCCAGCACACCAGCACGGGTAGCGCCAGCGAGTCGTAGCGGTCCTCGATCTCACGGGTGTACCGCTCGTCCGCCTGCGCCACCTGGCGGTAGAACGCGGCCTGTCCCGTCGCGCCGAGCCACGGTTCGACGAGCCGGTCGCGCACGTCCGGCAGCAGGCCCACGGCACTGGCGCTGCTCACGTACTCCCGCACGAGAGCTCGGTGCAGATGCGGCGGCAACTGGTGGAAGACCGGGGCGTTCTCGCGGACGAGGCGGAAGAACGGGGTGCCCCACGTGCCCTGCGCGACGGCGTCGACGAGCGCGAGCCTGCCGTAGCGGGCGCCGTGCAGCAGCAGTGCGCGCAGCGCCACGGCGCCGCCGAAGTCGTGTGCGACCACGGCGGGGGAGTCCAGCCCCCAGTGTGCGAGGAGGTCGGCGAAGATCCGTCCCTGCGCGGCGAGCGACACGTCCTGCCCGTCGCGCTTCTCCGATGCGCCGTAGCCGAGCAGGTCCCAGACGAACACCTCGTGCGTGCCGGCGAGCGCCCGCGCCACGTTCCGCCACACGAAGGAGGAGAACGGGGTGCCGTGCAGCAGGACGACGGGCGGGCCCTCCCCGAGCCGGTCCCAGCGCACGGCGCCGTCAGGGGTGTCGAAGGTTCGCGTCAGCTCCATGGTTACCGACAATAGGGTTCAGGTGGTAACTTCGCCGGGTGAGCTACTCGCGGCCAGGAGCGCCGGGCGCACTGGCGCTGCTGGAAACCTTCTGCAACTCCGCGCGCTTCCTCTACGGGGAGGACGCGTTCGCCGACGTGCCGAGCGCGGAGAAGTGGCTGCGGGAGCACGGGATGCGCGTGCCGGCGCTCACCGAGCGCGAACTCCGGCGCCTCGTCGAGGTCCGCGAAGCCATCAGGGACCACCTCGGCGGCGAGTCCCCGGCCGTGCTCAACCGCCACGCCCGTGCGGTCTTCACGGCTCCCCAGTGGACTCCGGAAGGAACTCCCGTGCTGGCCGCCAAGGAGCGGGGCGGGCTCGTCGCGGACCTGCTGTCCGTGTTGTTCCTCGGCGACGTGACGGGGGAGACGGCGCGGCTCAAACCGTGCCGGGCGCCGGAGTGCCGGTGGGTGTTCTACGACCGCTCACCGGGCCGCAACAGCGTCTGGTGCAGCATGGACATCTGCGGCGCACGCCACAAGATGCGGGGCTACCGCGCCCGCCGGGGCTGAGGGCGCGAAAAGAGCGCGGGCGCGGCACCGGATGGCGCCACGCCCGCGGACGTTCCTCCTCATAGGCGTTCCTGCAGCCGTTCGGCGGCTTCGAGCAGATCGCTCGCCCAGCGGGCGCCGGGCTTGCGGCCGATGCGTTCCACCGGACCGGACACCGAGACCGCCGCGATGACCGTGCCCGAGGAATCCCGTACGGGCGCGGAAACACTCGCTACCCCCGGCTCGCGCTCGGCGACGCTTTGTGCCCAGCCGCGGCGGCGCACCTCCAGCAGCGTCCGTTCGCCGAACACCGCGTCCGCCAGGATCGCGCGCTGCGTGTGCGGATCCGCCCACGCGGCGAGGACCTTCGCGCCCGAACCGGCCGTCATCGGCAGCCGGGAGCCGACGGGCACGGTGTCCCGCAGCCCGCTGGACGGTTCCGCCGCGGCGACGCACACGCGCTGCACGCCGTCGCGGCGGTAGAGCTGCACGCTCTCGCCCGTGCTGTCGCGCAGCTTCGGCAGGACGGACCCGGCGGCGTCGAGCAGCGGATCCGCTGTGCCACCGGCGAGTTCCGCCAGCGCCGTGCCCGGCCGCCACCGGCCGTCGGGGCCGCGCCGCAGCAGCCGGTGGACCTCGAGGCCGACGGCGAGGCGGTGCGCGGTCGCCCGCGGCAGTCCTGTCCTGGTGCACAGTTCCGCGAGGCCGCACGGATCCTCGGCGACCGCCTGGAGCACGGCCACTGCCTTATCGAGCACACCGATACCGCTCTGCTGGTTCGAAGGGCTATGCTGTCCCACGAAGCGATATTAGCTTCCCGAATCATGGGAAGTCCACAATCTGGGAAACAACGAACTCGAGCTGCCCGCGCGCGGCTCGGCGGGCGTGGTCGAGTTCCTTTGCTCCCAACCAACCTCTTGGGAGGAGCGCAGATGACCGCCACACGGCCCCGCACGCTGGCCGAGAAGGTCTGGGATGCGCACGTCGTGCGCAAGGGCGAGGGCGCGGAGCCCGATCTGCTCTACATCGACCTGCACCTGGTGCACGAGGTCACCAGCCCGCAGGCGTTCGACGGGCTGCGGCTGGCAGGCCGCCCGGTCCGCCGTCCGGACCTCACGATCGCGACCGAGGACCACAACGTGCCCACGGTCGACATCGAGCTGCCCATCGCGGACCCGGTGTCCCGCACGCAGGTCGACACCCTTCGCCGCAACTGCAAGGAGTTCGGCATCCGGCTGCACCCGATGGGCGACGCGGAGCAGGGCATCGTGCACGTCATCGGCCCGCAGCTCGGCCTGACACAGCCGGGGATGACCGTGGTGTGCGGCGACAGCCACACCTCCACGCACGGCGCGTTCGGCGCGATGGCCTTCGGCATCGGCACCTCCGAGGTCGAGCACGTGCTCGCCACGCAGACGCTGCCGTTGCGGCCCTTCAAGACCATGGCGATCAACGTCGACGGGCAGCTCCGGCCGGGTGTTACGGCGAAGGACATCATCCTCGCCGTCATCGCGAAGATCGGCACCGGCGGCGGCCAGGGCTACGTGCTGGAGTACCGGGGCAGCGCGATCGAGGCGCTGTCGATGGAAGCCCGCATGACCATCTGCAACATGTCCATCGAGGCGGGCGCCCGCGCCGGGATGATCGCCCCGGACGAGACCACCTACGCCTACCTCAAGGACCGCCCGCACGCCCCCAAGGGCGCGGACTGGGACGCCGCGGTGGCGGAGTGGAACGAGCTGCGCACCGACGAGGGCGCGGAGTTCGACGCCGAGGTGCACCTCGACGCCGACAGCCTGACCCCGTACGTGACGTGGGGCACCAACCCGGGGCAGGGTCTTCCGCTGGGCGAAAGGGTGCCGGACCCGGAGACGATCGCGGACGAGAACGAGCGCTTCGCCGCCGAGAAGGCCCTGTCCTATATGGACCTGAAGCCGGGCACCCCGCTGCGCGAGATCAAGGTCGACACGGTCTTCCTCGGCTCCTGCACGAACGGCCGGATCGAGGACCTGCGGGCCGCCGCGAGCGTGCTGCAGGGGCACAAGGTGGCCGACGGGGTGCGGATGCTCGTCGTGCCGGGCTCGATGCGCGTGCGCCAGGCCGCCGAGGCGGAGGGACTGGACAAGGTGTTCCTCGACGCCGGTGCCGAGTGGCGGCAGGCGGGCTGCTCGATGTGCCTGGGCATGAACCCGGACCAGCTCAAGCCGGGTGAGCGCAGCGCGTCGACCTCCAACCGCAACTTCGAGGGCAGGCAGGGCAAGGGGGGCCGCACGCACCTCGTCTCGCCGCTCGTGGCGGCGGCCACGGCCGTCCGCGGCACCCTGTCCAGCCCCGAGGACCTCTGACCCGAAGGAGTCTCCCACCATGGAACCGTTCAAGACACACACCGGTGTCGGGGTGCCCCTGCGCCGGTCCAACGTGGACACTGACCAGATCATCCCGGCCGTCTACCTCAAGCGGGTCAGCCGCACCGGCTTCGAGGACGGCCTGTTCGCCGCCTGGCGGGGCGACGAGACCTTCATCCTCAACCAGGAGCCCTTCAAGGCGGGCAGCGTGCTGGTCGCCGGGCCGGACTTCGGCACCGGCTCCTCGCGCGAACACGCTGTCTGGGCATTGCTGGACTACGGCTTCCGGGTCGTCATCTCCGCCCGCTTCGCGGACATCTTCCGCGGCAACGCCGGCAAGGGGGGCCTGGTGGCCGCCCAGTGCGAGCAGATGGACGTCGAGCAGCTGTGGAAGATCCTCGAGAACGACCCCGGCACGGAGGTCACGGTGGACCTCGAGGAGAAGACCGTGCGGGCCAAGGACTTCGTCGCGAGCTTCTCGATCGACGACTACACCCGCTGGCGGCTGCTGGAGGGGCTCGATGACATCGCTCTCACCCTCCGCCACGCCGAGGAGATCGACGCGTTCGAGTCCCAGCGTCCCAACTGGAAGCCGGTGACTCTCCCGCAGGGGGCCTGACCGGCACGGATTCCCTGCTCAGCAAGGGAATCGGGAGCCCGAAACACCTCGCCGAACGGCGCGCGGAAGCCCCCCAGGGGGTCGCTCGGAGGGCGGAAAGCACGCCCCGAGCCGGAAAAAATTCCGCGCGCCGTTTGGAATTTCCGGCCGATTGGTAATACCGTGTGCGCAAGTCGGCCGAAGTGGCCGTGTGACAAGTAGTTCTTCATGGAGGACTGGAATGGCCAACAAGGCCCAGCTGATCGAGGCGCTCTCCGAGCGTTTGGGCGACAAGAAGGTTGCGTCGGAGGCCGTCGACGGTCTCGTCGACATCATCATCCGGACGGTCAACAAGGGCGAGAAGGTCAACATCACCGGCTTCGGGGTGTTCGAGAAGCGCGCCCGCGCCGCCCGCACCGCGCGCAACCCGCGCACCGGTGAGACCGTGAAGGTGAAGAAGACCAACGTGCCGGCCTTCCGCGCCGGAACCACGTTCAAGGATGTCATCAGCGGCGCGAAGAAGCTGCCGAAGGCCACCGCGGTGAAGCGTGCCACCGGCACCACCAGCCGCAGCACCGGCACCACGGCTTCGCGCGCCACCACCACGACGCGTGCCACCGGCACCCGCGCGACCGGCACCCGTGCCACCACGAGCCGCAGCACCACGGCGACCCGGCCCACCGCCACGCGCAGCACCACCACGCGCAGCACGCGGACCGCCGCCGCCACGAAGACCGCGGCGAAGTCCACCACGGCGAAGAAGGCGTCCACCGCCAAGGCGGCGCCGAAGGCCGCGGCCAAGACCACCGCGAGCAAGACCACGGCGGCGAAGAAGACCACCACTTCGCGCGCGAAGAAGAAGTAGCAGTAGCCCGTTCACTCGAACGGCGTCCCGGCAGGGCCCCCGCGATCCCTTTCGCGGGGGCCCTGCCGCGTTTCGGGGGCTGGCTTGGGAGTGGGGGACCGGGCGAGGGAAGCCGGGCGGGGCGGGGGAGCCGGACCGGGCGAGGGAAGCCCTGGGGAAGGGGAAGCCGGGCAGGGCTGGGAAGCTCGATGGGGTGGGCGCCGCCTGCAGGGCGGGAAGTCCGATGGGGCGGGGGAAGCTCCGCGGGGCGGGAAGACTGGCGGGGCGGGGCGGCGGAGGCCGACAGGCGGGGGAAGCCCAGTGGGCGGGGGAGCCGGACCGGGCGAGGGAAGCCGGGCGGGGCGGGGGAGCCGGACCGGGCGAGGGAAGCCCTGGGGAAGGGGAAGCCGGGCAGGGCTGGGAAGCTCGATGGGGTGGGCGCCGCCTGCAGGGCGGGAAGTCCGATGGGGCGGGGAAGCTCCGCGGGGCGGGAAGACTGGCGGGGCGGGGGAAGCTGGGTATGGCTGGGAAGCCCAATGGGGCGGGCGCCATGTGCAGGCCAGGAACCCCGCTGCGGAGAGGGAAGCCAGGCAGGGCGGGCGAGCCCGACGGCGGGAAGACCCCAGTAGGGCCGGGGGAAGCCAGGCAGGGCGGGGAAGCCCGATGGGCGGGGGCAAGCCTAGTGGGCGGGGAAGCCGGACCGGGCGAGGGAAGCCCCTGGGTAAGGGGAAGCCGGCAGGAAGTCAGGCGGGCAGCGCCATAGGGGCGCGAGCCGCCCGCGCGGCGGGAAGTCCTCCTGCCGGTGGAAAGCCCAAGGCGGGCGGTGACAAGCCCCTACGGCGAGAGGCCCCTGGCGCCGGGTGAAGACTTGGCATGGCGGCAGAACTCCCGTGGCAGAAGCTCACAAGGCCAGGAGCGGCCCGGTGGCCGAAAGCCCCTACGCCCCCAGAGCAGCCAACACCACCCGCCTCAGAAGCCCCACACCGCCTGAGAAGCCCCGCAGAAGCCCCCCGCGCCGCCGCAGAAGCCCGCCCACACCGCTCCCAAGCCCTCCAGCAGCCGGAACCCCGACCACCGCGCCCCAAAACCCACCCCACCGAAATCCCCCACCCCCAGCCCCGAAAGCGCTCACAGCAACCCCACCCCCCTCGGGAATGGACCCCCGCGAGTACCAAACCCCGGCCCGCTATATCCCCGCCCCGGACCCCCTTTCCGGACGTTCGAAAGGCCCCCGGAAAAGCCGCCGCGAACAATGCGCCAAACGTCAGGACCGGGTGGCGCTGGGATGGGGAAGTGCGGTCGGGTGGTAGTCCGCCGCCACGAGACGGGGGCCGCCGTTGGAACCGGGCGCGCTGAACGACAGCACCCAGACCGAACCCTTCTTGCTCGGCACACCGCCGTTCTTGCCCGTCGGCAACGGCAGGCCCGCCGCCAGCCGCGACACGACGTCCGGGATCACGCCACCCTGGCTGCACACGGCAGGCGTGCCCCCGCCCGCCGCGATCGCCAGCAGCCGCGCCAGTCCGCGGTCCGGCTCCGCCCAGTACGTCTCCTCCGCCAGCAACGGCTCCTGCACGACCTCCGCCCCGAGGTCCTCCGCGAGCCCCCGCACCGTCTGCACACAACGCAGCCTCGGCGCCGAGAACACCCGGTCCACACCGAACAACGGCAGCAAGCGCCGCAGCGCCTCCGCCTGCCGCTGCCCCGCCGGCGAAAGCGGGCGCAGGTCGTCGTCGCCGTTCCACTCCTCCCGCTTGCCCGCCTTCGCGTGGCGGACGAGCAGCAGGGTGCCCAGCGCGGCCGGCAGCGCCCTGAACTCCGCCAGCACCGCCACATCCGTCTCGTACGTCAGCACGTCCGCCGCCTCGCCCACGGGCAGCCAGCGCAGCTCGTCGACCTCCTCGTTCGGGGAGAACGCCCCAGCACCGGCACGAGCGCTGTAGTACTCGACGACCTTCTCCTCGCCGCGCACGGGATACCGCACGACCCGCAGCCGCCGCCCGAGCACGACACCGAACCCCGTCTCCTCGGCCAGCTCCCGCACCGCCGCGGCCGGGAACGTCTCACCGGGGTCGAGTTTCCCCTTCGGCAACGACCAGTCGTCGTAGCGCGGCCGGTGCACGACCGCGACCTCCGTGCCCCGCTCGCCGTCCCGCCAGAGCACCGCCCCCGCCGCGGAAATCACCCCTGTGCCCCGTGGCGGACGAGCAGCTCGACCTGGTGGTCACGCACGTTAGAACCCTCGGCGGGCGAGGGCGACCACTCGCCGGTGGACGTCAACACCCAGCAGCGCGTGGCCGGGTCGAGCGCCGAGTCCAGCACCTGCTCCAGCTGCGCCGTCAGTTTCGGGTCCTTCACGCACACCAGCGCCTCGATCCGGCGGTCGAGGTTGCGGTGCATCATGTCGGCGCTGCCGATCCAGTGCGTGCCCCCGGCGCGGAAGTGGAAGATCCGCGAGTGCTCCAGGAACCGGCCGAGGATCGAGCGCACCGTGATGTTGTCGCTCAGCCCCGGCACACCCGGCTTCAGCGCGCAGATCCCGCGCACCACGACCTGCACCGGTACACCCTGCTGCGACGCGCGGTACAGCCCGTCGATGACCTGCTCGTCCACCAGCGAGTTGCACTTGATGCGGATGCCCGCCTGCTTGCCGGCGTGCGCGTGCTCGATCTCCTCGCCGATGAGCCGCAGGATGCCGCGGCGGATGCCGTTGGGGGAGGTGAGGATGTTGCGGTAGGTCTCCTGCCGCGAGTACCCGGTGAGCACGTTGAACAGGTCCGTCAGGTCCGCGCCGATCGCCGGGTCGGCGGTCAGCAGCCCGAGGTCCTCGTACAGGCGCGCGGTCTTCGGGTTGTAGTTGCCCGTGCCGATGTGGCAGTAGCGGCGGATCGTCGAGCCCTCCTGCCGCACCACCATCGCGATCTTGCAGTGCGTCTTGAGCCCGACGAGCCCGTACACGACGTGCACGCCGGCGCGCTCCAGCGTGCGGGCCCACGTGATGTTGGCCTCCTCGTCGAAGCGCGCCTTGATCTCCACGAGCGCCACGACCTGCTTGCCCGCCTCGGCCGCGTCGATGAGCGCGTTCACGATGGGGGAGTCGCCCGAGGTGCGGTACAGCGTCTGCTTGATCGCCAGCACCTTGTCGTCGGCCGCGGCCTGCTCGATGAACCGCTGCACGCTCGTGGAGAACGAGTCGTACGGGTGGTGCACCAGCACGTCACCCTCGCGCAGGGTGGCGAAGACGCTCTTCGGCGTCTCCCGCTCCGCGAACGCCGGGTGCGTCGCCGGCACGAAAGGGCGGTCCTTGAGCTCCTTGCGGTCCAAACTGGACAACTGGAGCAGGCAGGTCAGGTCGAGCAGGCCCGGCACCTCGACCACGTCGTGCGGGTCCACCTCCAGCTCCCGCAGCAGCAGGTCGAGCATGTGCTCGCTCATGTCCTGCGCGACCTCCAGCCGCACCGGCGGGCCGAACCGCCGCTGCGCCAGCTCGCGCTCCAGCGCCTGCAGGAGGTCCTCGTCGCGGTCCTCCTCGACCTCGAAGTCGGCGTTGCGGGTCACGCGGAACACGTGGTGCTCGGTGACCTCCATGCCGGTGAACAGCTCACCGAGGTGCGCGGCGATGAGCTCCTCCAGCGGCAGGAACGTCGCCCGCCGGCTCTCCCGTTGCTGCTCCACCCGGATCAGCCGCGGCACGTTGTTCGGCACCTTGACGCGCGCGAACCGTTCCGTGCCCTCCTCCGGGTCGCGGACCGTGATGGCGAGGTTGAGCGAGAGGCCCGAGATGTAGGGGAACGGGTGGGCCGGGTCGACGGCGAGCGGCGTGAGCACGGGGAAGATCTGCTCGCTGAAGTAGTGCGACAGGCGCAGCTGGTCGGCCGCGTCGAGGTCGGACCAGCCGACGATGTGGATGTCGTGCTCGGCCAGTTCGGGGCGGACGTGCTCCTCGAAGGCCAGCGTGTGCCGCTCCACCAGGTCCTGGTTGCGCTTGGCGATGTAGGCCAGCTGCTCACGCGGGGTCAGCCCGTCCGCGCTGCGCACGGGCAGCCCGGTCTCGTCGCGGCGCTTGAGCCCGGCGACCCGCACCATGTAGAACTCGTCCAAATTGGACGCGAAGATCGCCAGGAACTTGGCCCGCTCCAGCAGCGGCTGGGAGGCGTCCTCGGCGAGCGCGAGCACGCGCGCGTTGAAGTCCTGCCAGGACAGTTCGCGGTTGAAGTACCGGTCGTCGGGCAGTGACTCGCCGCTCGCCGCCACGGGCGCGGTCACCGCGGGCGGCGCGGAGGGCACGGCGCGGAACTGTGTGCCCCTGCTGTCGTCGGTAGCGGGTGCGGTCGTGTCCGGGGTGGTGCTCTCTTCGCTGCTCACACCCGCATTGTTCCTCACTTCGCCCTTGTTCGCCGCTACGCCGATCGCCGCATTCAGCACAGCGCTGGTGAAACGGACAGTGATCTTCAGAAGTTGCCCCAGTGGTCGCGGGAAGTTCACGCGGCGCTCCCCTCGCAGAGCAGTTGCCCGGTGTGCCGCCCGAGGCCCAGCTCCCCGGCTCGTGCCAGGTCGGCGGGGGTGTCCACATCGCGCCGGAGGCTCGGCGCGGGCAGGCCGAGCGGGACCGCACCCGTCGCCGCGTGCGCGAACGCCGAGCCGGCGCCGAAGCGCGGTTCCAGTGCCGCGCCCGGTGCGGACAGCAGGAGTGTGGTGCCGGTGCCCGCCGCGTCGGCGGCGAACGCCCGGCGGCCGTCCGCTTCGGCGAGCGCGGCCGCCAGTTCCTCCGGGCGCAACGCGGGCAGGTCCGCCTGCAGCGCGCCGACGACCGCGGCCGAGTCGTCCGCGCGCAGCAGCGCCTCGCCCCGGCGCAACGCGGCGTTGAGATCACCGGCCCCGTGCTCGCCGACGACCTCCGCGCCGGTTTCGCGGAGCGTGGCGACGGCGGCGGGATCGGCGGCGACGACGAGCACCCGCCGCACCACGGACACCGCCGCGGTGACCGTGTCCGCGGCCAGGGCCAGCACCAACGCCGGGTGCCGGGCGTCGGCGACCGCGCCGCGGAGGCGCGACTTGCCCAGCCGCGGCGGCTTCAGCGGCACGATCAGGTCGACGGGGACGGGCACGGCCCCCATCTTTCCCGATGCCGCCCCCTAGGATCAGCCGGTAGCAGCACAGACCACAGGAGGAGCTTTGTCCGGTCGCGAGAAGGGCGGGTTCTGGGTCGGATTCGCCGCCGCCCTCTTCTACCCCGTCACGTACCTGGCGCGCCGCGTGTACGAGGGGGGCGACCGCATCCCGCTCGAGGGCGGGGCCCTCCTGGTGATGAACCACGTCTCCCACATGGACCCCGCGGTCGACGCGGTGTTCGTGCACCGGCAGAAGCGCGTGCCGCGGTTCCTGGGCAAGGACAGCCTCACGCAGGTGCCGGTGTTCGGCAAGATCTTCCTCGGTGCCGGCAGCATCCCGGTCTACCGCGGCACCAGCAGCGCGGGGGACAGCCTGCGGGCCGCGCACCAGGCGCTGCGGGACGGCAAGGTCGTCGTGATCTACCCCGAGGGCACCATCACCAAGGACCCCGAGGGCTGGCCCAAGCGCTCGTACACCGGCGTCGCGCGGCTGGCGCTCGGCAGCGACGTGCCGGTCATCCCGATCGCGCGCTGGGGCACCAGCGAGATCCTGGACTTCTACCACAAGAAGATCCGCCTCTTCCCCCGCAAGACGATCACGCACAAGGTCGGTGAGCCGGTCGACCTTTCCGCCTACCGCGGTCAGGAACCCACCGCGGCGGTGCTGCGCGAGGTGACGGAGCTGCTGATGGACCGCGTCACGGAGCTGCTGGCGGAGATCCGTGGCGAGGAGCCGCCGTCGAAGAAGCCGGAGCCGGCGGACGGGCAGTGATGGACGTCCAGCGCATCACGGTGCTCGGGGCGGGGTCGTGGGGCACGGCCTTCGCGAAGGTGCTCGCGGACGCGGGCCGCGACGTGACGATGTGGGCGCGCCGCGAGGAGGTGGCGGCGCGGATCCGGGACGAACACGCCAATCCCGGGTACCTGCCGGACATCCGGCTGCCCGGCAACCTCACGGCGACGGCGGACGCGGCGGAAGCACTTGACGGCGCCGAAGCGGTGGTGCTGGCGGTGCCGAGCCAGAGCCTGCGCGCGAACCTCACCGGCTGGCGCGAGCTGCTGCCGCCGGACGCGATCCTCGTCAGCCTCGCGAAGGGCGTGGAACTGGGCACGCGCAAGCGGATGAGCGAGGTGATCGCGGAGATCTCGGGCAGGGCGGAACACGAGATCGTCGTGGTGTCCGGCCCGAACCTGGCGCGGGAGATCGCGCAGGAGCAGCCCGCCGCGGCGGTGCTGGCGTGCAGTGACCACGAGCGCGCGGTCGCGATCCAGCACGCGTGCGCCACCGCGTACTTCCGGCCGTACACCAACACCGACGTCGTCGGCTGCGAACTGGGCGGGGCGTGCAAGAACGTCATCGCGCTCAGCTGCGGAATGGCGACGGGCATGGGTTACGGCGCCAACACCACGGCCACGCTCATCACGCGGGGCCTGGCCGAGATGGCCCGGCTGGGCGCGAAACTCGGGGCGGACCCGTTGACGTTCGCCGGGCTAGCGGGGGTCGGTGACCTCGTCGCGACGTGCTCGTCCCCGTTGTCGCGCAACCGCACCTTCGGGGAGCGGCTCGGCCGCGGGGAAACGGTGGAGCAGGCCCAGCGCGCGACGGGCGGGCAGGTCGCGGAGGGCGTCATGTCGTGCTCGTCGATCCGGGAACTGGCCCAGACCAATGGCGTCGACATGCCCCTGACCGACGCGATGCACCGCGTGTGCCACGAAGGACTGGACCCCAGGGAAGCCGGGGCCGAACTCCTGGGCAGGCAGAAGAAGCACGAGTGGTCCTGAGGATTTCCGGGCAGTGATCCGGCGCCCCCGGGTTCCACTCACTGGGAACGAGTTGCCGGGGGCGGCCGGGCCTGGTTTCCTGGGCGCCATGTTCGCGCTGTGTCCCTGTCGCTGATCCACCCCAGCGACCCCTTTTTCCCTTTTTCACCCCGAGGACACAGCACCCATGTTCGCCGTTCCGGACAACACCGTCGCCCTGGCCGAAAAGCCCGCGCTGCGCCACCCCGTGCGCGTCGCACTCGAGTACGCCGCCGACCGCGACCGCTGGCGGGACCTGCTCCGCTACGACCCCGACCAGCGCTTTTCCACGCGCATCGCCGGTGACGAGCACGAAGAGGTCTGGCTCATGGGCTGGCTGCCCGGCCAGCACACCGACCTGCACGACCACGCCCGCGCCACCGGCGCCTTCACCGTCGTCAGCGGCGGTCTCACCGAGACGGTCGCGCGGCGCGCGCCGGACGGCCGCCCGGTGACCGAGCTGCACGTGCTGTCCGCCGGGCAGTCCCGCGTGTTCGCCCCCGGCTACGTGCACCAGGTGCGCAACGAGGGACCGGACCCGGCGATCAGCATCCACGTGTACCGCTCGGGTGGCCGCGCGATGCGGCCCTACCACCTGGACCCGGTCAGCGGCCCCGTGCGCGACTGACGTGCGGCGGCACCGGGAAGTCCGCGGGCACGTAGTCCGCGGGCACCGGGGCGCCGAAGGTGGTCTGGACCGGTACCACCCCCGCCCACACGCCGGTGGCGTCCACGTCCTCCGGCTCCTCGCCCGGACCACCGCTGCGGATCTTCACCGACGCCTCCTCGAGCCCGATGGCGAGCACCGACACCGACGCGAACTCCTTGGGGTTGACCGCCCGCGCGTGCTGCCACGAGCCCGGCGTCAGGTGCTCGGTCACGACCTTCAGGCCGTGCATCTTCTCCTCGGGATCGGTGACCAGCCGCGCCTGCCCGTGCACGACGGCGCTGCGGTAGTTCATCGAGTGGTTGTTCAGCGAGCGCGCGTACACGAGCCCGTCCAGCAACGTGACCGTGACGCACACGTCGATCCCCGTCGCGGCCGCGCGGAGGTTGCCCGCGCCCGTCGAGCCGTGGAAGTAGAGGGTGTCACCGTCGCGGCCGTACCCGGTGGGCAGCACGACGGGTGAGCCGTTCAGCACGAGCCCCAGGTGGCAGATGAGCGCCTCGTCCAGCACGTCGTAGAGCGCCTGGCGGTCGGTGGCGGCGCGGTCCTTCTTGCGGGTCAGCGTGCTGCGGGGCGTGGGCGAAAGCGTGCTCATGCTCCCAGCCTGCCTGGCGTAGTGGACCGGTAGAATAGCCACTATCGGCCCATTTGAAAGGTCCACTTTGGCATGACGCACTCCGGTACCGCTCTGCCCGTGACGCTCGACCGCGAGTCCCCGGTGCCGCTCGCGGTGCAACTCGCCGACGCCTTGCGCGAGTCCGCGGCCGGCGGTCACCTGCGGGGCGGCGACCGGCTGCCCTCCACGCGCGCGCTCGCCGAACGGCTCGGCGTCAGCCGGACCGTGACTTCCGCGGCGTACGAACAGTTGCACGCCGAAGGCTGGATCGCCGGGCGGCACGGTTCGGGCACCTACGTCACGACGTCACCGCCCAGCGACCGTCCCGTCCACCGCACGGTACCGGGGGAGCAGCACGAACCCGACGGAGTTCTGGACCTCACCCCGGGCACGCCGTGGGCGGCTGGTCTGGACCGCGCCGCGTGGCGCCGCGCGTGGCGGGCCGCCGCCGACGCGCCGCCGTTGTCCCGCGCGCACCGCGCCGGCCTGCCGGACTACCGCGCGGCGATCGCCGAACACCTGCTGCGCCACCGCGGGCTCGCCGTCGGCACGGATTTCGTGCTCGCCACCGGCGGCACGACGGCGGCCGTCGTCGAACTCGCCGGCGCGGTCTTCGAGTCCGGTGACGTGGTGGCCGTCGAGGAACCGGGGTACCAGCGCGCGGTGCAGGCGCTGCGGTCGGCGGGGCTGACGGTCGTGGGGGTGCCGGTGGACGAGGAGGGGCTGCGGCCGGACGCGATTCCCCCTGGCGTGCGGGCGGTCTACTGCTCGCCCGCGCACCAGTACCCGATGGGCAGCAGGATGAGCGCGGGCCGCCGGGTGGACCTGGTGGAGCGCGCCCGCCGGGAGAACCTGCTGATCATCGAGGACGACTACGACGGCGAGCTGCGTTTCGACGTCGCCCCGTTGCCGCTGCTCGCCGCGCTCGCCCCGGACGTCGTCGCGCACCTGGGCACCACGAGCAAGATCCTCACCCCGACGCTGGGCGCGGGCTGGATGGTCGCACCGCCCGCGGTCACCTCGGCAGTGCTGGCCTACCGCGACCGGACCGGCACCCGCCCTTCGCCCGCGGGGCAGCGGGTGCTGATCGAGCTGGCGCGGCACGGGGATCTGGGACGGCACCTGCGGAAGCTGCGGCGTGAGCTGTCCGAGCGGCGGATGCTGCTGGTTTCGGCGCTGCGGGCCGGTGGGGTGCCGGTGCTGGGGGACGAGGCGGGCGCACACCTGGTGGTACCACTGGATTCCCCGGCGGCCGAGCGGGAGCGGTTGCGTGCCGCGGAACGGCGGAACATCCTGCTGGACGGGCTTTCCCGGCATTTCGCGGGTACCCCCACCGCATCCGGTGTGACGATCGGGTACGCCGGCTGTTCGCGGGAAGCCCTGCGTGACGCACTGGATGTCCTGGTGGAATTACTGCGCTGAGCCTGTGACGGCAAGCGCCCGGTAGGGTGACGGCTCATGACGGATCGAAAGACGCGGGTTGCCGTGGTGTTCGGCGGCCGCAGCACCGAGCACACCATCTCCTGCGTCTCCGCCGGCAGCGTGCTGGCGCACCTCGATCCGGACCGGTTCGAGGTCGTGCCGATCGGCATCACCAAGGAGGGCGGCTGGGTGCTGGGCACCTCCGACCCGGAGCGGCTGAGCATCCGCGGTTCGGAGCTGCCGACCGTCGACGAGACCGGCCAGGCGCTCGTGCTCGCCGGTGACCCGACGCGGCACGAACTGGTGTCCGTCGAACCGGGCGCGGCCGCGCTCGGTGGCGTCGACGTCGTGTTCCCCGTGCTGCACGGCGCTTTCGGCGAGGACGGCACCATCCAGGGGCTGCTGGAGCTGGCCGGGCTGCCCTACGTGGGCGCCGGGGTGCTCGCCAGTGCCGCGGCGATGGACAAGGAGTACGCGAAGAAGCTGCTGGCGGCGGAAGGGCTTCCGGTGGGCGAGTACGTGGCGCTGCGCCGCGGCGAGTCCACCGTCAGCGAGGCCGACCGCGAACGGCTCGGGCTGCCGGTGTTCGTGAAGCCCGCGCGCGCCGGTTCGTCCATCGGGATCAGCAAGGTGACCGACTGGGCGCAGCTGGACGACGCGATCGCGCTGGCCCGGGAGACGGACCCGAAGGTGCTGGTCGAGGCCGCGGTCGTGGGGCGCGAGGTCGAGTGCGGGGTGCTGGAGTTCCCCGACGGGCGCGTCGAGGCGTCGCTGCCCGCGGAGATCCGGGTGCTGTCGAACGACGAGAGCGCCTGGTACGACTTCGAAACCAAGTACCTCGGTGAGGACGCCGAGCTCGACATCCCCGCGAAGCTCGACGACGTGGTGACCGAGCGGCTCCGCGAGCAGGCCGTGCGGGCCTTCCACGCGCTGGACTGCCAGGGCCTGGCCCGCGTGGACTTCTTCGTGGGCGCGAACGGTGAGCTGACGGTCAACGAGGTCAACACGATGCCCGGCTTCACGGCGACGTCGGCGTACCCGAAGATGTGGGCCGTCACGGGCCTGGACTTCCGCACCCTGCTGACGACGCTGATCGACACCGCGCTCGCCAGGGGCACCGGCCTCCGCTGACCGGCGCCGCGCTAGAAGCGCAGCGGCACCGCGGGGAGCTTGGCGGCCACGAGGTCCGAGATGGTCTGCAGCGGCCCGGTCCCCGCGGAGTCCGGGACCGTGAGCGCGACGTAGACGTTGCGGTCGACGACGTACCACGTCGAGGTGCCGTCGCCCTCGATCGGGAGCCATTGGACGCCCGAGACCGTCCGCAGCTGGGAGGTCTGCGTCAGCTCGGCCGGGCGGTCGATGCCGCAGCGCAGCACGATCGCGTCGGGGGCGCCCCATGCCACGGTCGCCGGCGGCGCGGGCTCGGCGATCTCCCTCCGGTTCAGCGTCGTGCCGTTCGACGTCAGCTGCGCGGGCAGCGCGGGCACGAGCGTGGCGCACTCCGGCGAGTCCGCCTGGGAGGCCGGCACGGTCACGAGCGCGAGCGGGCCATCGGCGGGTTTGTCCTGTTCGGAGCGTGTGACCAGGCTGAGCACGGCGACGCCCGCCGCGAGCGCCACGGCCAGCACCGCGGCGAGCACGAGCACGCGCCGCGGCGGGGCGCCGGTCTGTTCTTCGGGCACGGTCTAGAGGTGTACCACCGGGCAGGTGAGGGTGCGGGTGATGCCCTCCACGCCCTGCACCTTCGCGACGACGAGCTGTCCGAGCTGGTCGACGGTGTCGGCCTCGGCGCGCACGATCACGTCGTACGGGCCCGTCACGTCCTCGGAGGTGGTGACGCCGGGGATGCCCGAGATCTCCGCCGCGACCGCCGCGGCCTTGCCGACTTCGGTCTGGATGAGGATGTATGCGTGGACCACGGCGCGCCCCTTCGTCTTCTTCGTCGCCCTCACGGTAGGAACGTGGGAAGAACCTACCCCAACGGGGAGACCATAGGTCATCCGACTTTCCGACTTACGAGGGACGGAGCAGGCGAGTGTCGTCACAGCACGTGCCGAACGGCAGCACCGTCGCCGAACTGGGTGAGTTCGGTCTCATCCGGGCGGTGACGGAGAACAGACGACAGCCGGAGAGCACGCTGCTCGGGCCGGGTGACGACGCGGCGGTGGTCGCCGCGGCCGATAGCCGGGTCGTCGCCAGCACCGACGTGCTGGTCCAGGGCGTGCACTTCCGGCTGGACTGGTCCACCCCGCAACAGGTCGGCCGCAAGGCGGTCGCGGTGAACCTCGCCGACATCGCGGCGATGGGCGCGGTGCCGACGGCGGTGCTCGTGGGGCTGGCGTGCCCCGCCGACACGCCGGCCGACCTGGTGCGGGGCCTCACCGACGGCATGTGGGAGGAGGCCGCGGGCGCGGGCGCGGGTGTCGTGGGCGGGGACATGGTGCAGGCCGATCAGCTCGTGGTGAGCATCACGGCCCTCGGTGACCTGCGTGGGCGAGCGGCGATCACGCGTTCGGGTGCCCGGCCCGGTGACGTCGTCGCGGTGTGCGGACGGCTCGGCTGGGCCGCGGCGGGACTCGCCGTGCTGCACCGCGGTTTCCGCTCGCCGGTCTCGGTCGCCAACGCCCAGCGCTTCCCCGAGCCGGTGTACGCCGCCGGTCCCGCCGCGGCGAAGGCCGGCGCGACGGCGATGATCGACGTGTCGGACGGCCTGCTCGCCGACCTCGGGCACATCGCCGAGGCCTCGGGCGTCGGCATCGACGTGCGCACCGAGCTGCTCGACGTGCACCCCCGGCTCGTCGAGGTCGGCACGGCGCTGGGCGCGGACCCGCTGCACTGGGTGCTCACGGGCGGTGAGGACCACGCGCTCGCGGCGACCTTCCCGCCGTTCGCGGACCTGCCGGAGGGCTGGCGGCGCATCGGCGCGGTGACGATGCCGGATTCCGGGGTCACGGTCGACGGAGCCGCGTACGCCGGGGAAAGCGGTTGGCAGCACTGGTTAAGTTGATCGCGTGGACCTGCGTGTGACCCCTTTCGACGCTCCCGACGCCGTCAAGCTGACCGAGGAGGTTCAGCAGGAGTACGTCGTCCGCTACGGCGGCCCCGACGAGACGGCCGTCGATCCCGCGGAGTTCGCGCCGCCGCGCGGGCTGTTCCTGGTGGGCTACCTCGACGGCGCCCCGGTGGCGTGCGGCGGCTGGCGCACGCACGAGGAGCCGCCGCCGGGACTGCTGCCGGGCGATGCCGAGTTCAAGCGGATGTACGTCGTGAAATCCTTGCGTGGCAACGGTTTGGCGCGGGCGGTGCTGGCGGAGCTGGAGCGCACGGCGGCCGCGGCGGGGCACCGGAGGGCCGTACTGGAGACGGGCCAGAAGCAACCCGAGGCGATCGCGCTGTACCGCTCGTCCGGCTACGAGGAGATCCCGAAGTTCGGCTACTACCGGGACGACGAACTGAGCCTGTGCCTCGGAAAGGCGCTGGGCTGAGGTCACTCCTCGCCGGAGGTTCCGTTGCACCTGCGTCCCGGCGACCCACGAGCACCCTGCGGTGCGAGTGCTATGCACTCGTCGTAGAGAACAGCGTGCCCAGAGCCTTCACGAAAGGAACCGCATGGCCATCTACGCGCTCGGCGACCGCGTCCCCCGCATCCACCCCCAGGCCTACGTCCACCCGGACGCGACCGTGATCGGCGACGTGCGGATCGGCGCCTACGCGTCGGTCTGGCCGCAGACCGTGCTGCGCGGGGACCACGGCTACATCGAGGTGGGGGAGCGGTCGAACATCCAGGACGGCTGCGTCGTGCACTGCACCGCCGAGGACCCCACGATCCTCGGGCCCGGCTCGGCGATCGGGCATGCCGTGCACGTCGAGGGCGCGCGGATCGGCAGCGGCTGCCTGATCGCGTCGGGATCGGTGGTGCTCAACGGAAGCGTCGTCGAGGACGGCGGCATGGTCGGGGCGGGCGCCGTCCTGTCGTACCGCTCGCACGTGCCGTCCGGGCACATCGCGCTCGGCGTGCCCGCGAAAACCCGGCCGAACTCGTCGTTCGGGGCGGAGCAGATCCAGCGCGTGGTGGACGGGTACGTGGAGCGCGCGAAGGTGTTCCGAGCCGAACTCCGGCGGCTCGACCCGGCGGACTAGAGTCGCGGGCCGTGGCTGCGAAACCGTTGGCGGAAGTGGTGGAAGCGGGCTGGGCTGAGGCGCTGGCGCCGGTCGGCGACCGGATCGCCGCGATGGGCGACTTCCTGCGGGCGGAGATCGCCGCCGGCAGGCGGTACCTGCCCGCGGGGGAGCACGTGCTGCGGGCTTTCCAGCAGCCCTTCGCGGACGTGCGGGTGCTCATCGTCGGCCAGGACCCGTACCCGACGCCCGGCCACCCGATCGGCCTGTGCTTCGCGGTGGCGCCCGACGTGCGCCCGCTGCCCAAGAGCCTGATCAACATCTTCCAGGAGTACTGCGCGGACCTCGGCTACCCGCCACCCGCCAACGGCGACCTCACGCCGTGGACCGAGCAGGGCGTGCTGCTGCTCAACAGGGCGCTGACCGTGCGCCCCGGCTCGCCGAACTCGCACAAGGGCAAGGGCTGGGAGGAGATCACCGAGCAGGCGATCCGCGCACTGGCCGAGCGCGGCGGCCCGCTGGTGGCGATCCTGTGGGGTTCGCAGGCGCGGAGCCTGAAGCCGCTGCTGAAGGGGGTGCCGTGCATCGAATCGGTGCACCCCAGCCCGCTTTCGGCGCACAACGGGTTCTTCGGCTCGCGGCCCTTCAGCCGCGCGAACGAACTGCTGGAACAGCAGGGCGGCAAGCCGATCGACTGGAAATTGTCCTGATTCCGGACAACGAGCTGTCCATCGAGTACGCTGAGTTCCGATTTCGAGCCGATCAACAGGAGCCGGCGTGCTGGGGAGTGTGGAATTCCGTTGCGCGGAAGCGCCGGAAGAGCTGCGGTCGCTGGAGAAATGGCTGACACCCGCTCGTGAGCTGCGTGGCCGGACACGGCTGGGGCACGCCGCCATCGCCGAGGGGGAAATGGGAGGAGCGCTCGAAGTCCTGACCGTCGGCCTCGGCAGCGGAAGTGCGCTGACGGTCCTGATCCAGAGCGTGTTCTCCTGGCTGGAGCGCCGCCGGGCCGGCTCGACCATCAAACTCAAGCTCAAGCAGCCGGACGGCCGCGAGGCGGACCTGGAGATCGACGGTGCGCAGCAACCAGACGCCATCGTCGAACGCGTCTTCGATTTCTTCGGCGAACGGCGGCGATGAGCAGATATCCGGACGGCGCCCGATCCCGGGTCGTTCTGATCGGAACGAGCGATTACGAGCGGCATCCCTCCCTGCAGAACCTGCCCGCGGTCAGGAACAACCTCAGTGGTCTCCACCGCGCCTTCGTCGAAGCACCGGGTGCGGTGTTCGATCACCTCGGCTGCACTGTCGTCGACAGTCCTGACTCACCGCGAAGCCTGCTCGTCCGGCTCCGCCGGGCCGCGGAGACAGCCGAAGACGTCCTCCTCGTCTACTACGCAGGGCACGGGGTGCTCGACCGGAACGGCGATCTGCACCTGACGGTCCGGGAAACCGATCCGGACCCGTACGGGATCGACGGCACCGCGGTGCCCTTCGCCACGGTCAAGAAGATCATCGAGGACAGCCCGGCTCAAGTGCGAGTGCTGGTTCTGGACTGCTGCTTCTCCGGGCGTGCCGTCGGTGCCATGTCGGCGCAGTCCGCCGCTGCCGAGCAGGTCGAGGTGGCCGGCACCTACATCCTCACGTCCAGCCAAGCGGACCGGGTTTCCCTGGCGGTTCCGGGTGAGCGCTACACGGCTTTCACCGGTGAGGTGGTGAGGTTGCTCACCGAAGGGGACGGTTCGCTGACCCTGCACGAGCTGGATCGACAGTTGCGGGTCGCACTGGCGAAGAAGGGTTTGCCCCGGCCGATGGCCCGTGCGGACGACACCAGCCAGGATCTCCTGGTCAAGAAGCCTTTCGCCGCTCCTGCCCCGGCGGAACCCGTGCCGGTCACCGCCGCGGCACCGCCGAAGCCGGCGGATGCGGTACCAGTGGCGTTCGTGCCGCCCGTCGCGCCTCCCGCGGCAACGGCGTCCGAGGTGCACCAGCCTGCCGCGGCGCCGGCGGAGCCCGTGCGGGCCAAGGTGATCGGAGCCGCCTGGGAGGGTCTTCTGTGGGCAGCGGGAGTTTTCGGTTTGCTTATGGTCGCGACCGGCCTGTCGGAGCTGGCGACCAACCCCGAGCCCAAGGGAGGGGTCGCCCTGTCCGTCGTGATGGTGATCCTCTTCGCGGCCTTGAGCGCGGGCTGTGGTTACGGCATCGTCAGGCGACGCCGCGGGAGGCACTGGGAAGTCGTCCCCCCGGGCACGCCAAAAGGCCCGGGGGACGGCAGTCTCCCCGGGCCTGGAAGCTGATCAGATCAGCCGCGGACGACCTTGCCTGCCTTGAGGCACGAGGTGCACACGTTCAGGCGCTTGCGCTGGGACACACCGACCTTGGCATGGACGGTCTGGATGTTCGGGTTCCAGCGGCGGTTGGTACGCCGGTGGGAGTGCGAGACCGCCTTGCCGAAGCCGGGTCCCTTGCCACAGACGTCGCACACGGCAGCCACGTCGAACTCCTTTGACATTCAGGGAAGACAAACCACGCCCAGCGGGGCCGGGCAACTCGACCATAGTAACGACTGTCCGCACCGCTCCCGCGCCCGGGTCGATACGCTGCCGGGAACCGGGGTGAGGAGGTCGGCGAAGTGCGGGCGTTGGACGGGGCTGCGGTGGTGGCCTGGGCGTCGGCGTGCGTGCACAGCCTCGACGTGCTCCGGCCCGCCATCGACGGCATCAACGTGTACCCGGTGGCCGACTCCGACACCGGCTCCAACCTGCTCCACACCATGATCGGGGCGCGGGCGGCGCTCGCCGAGCCGACGGCGGGCGCGGGGGAGGCGCTGACCGTGCTCGCCCGCGGTGCCGTCCGCAGCGCCCGCGGCAACTCCGGCGTCATCCTCTCCCAGGTCCTGCGCGGGCTCGCCGAGGCCGCGGACGGCCGTGCGGAGCTGGACGGCGAGGCGCTGGCGCAGGCTCTCGTGCACGCGGACCGCGTCGCCACGGACGCCGTCGCCCGGCCGGTCGCGGGCACGATGCTCACCGTCCTGCACGCGGTCGCCACCGCCGTGCGGGGCCAGGACCTGCACGAAGTCGTCACGACGGCAGCCAAGGCCGCGTCGGAGGCGCTCGAACAGACCCCGCAGCAGCTGCCCGTCCTCGCGTCGGCGGGTGTCGTCGATGCGGGCGCGAGGGGGCTCGTCGCGGTCCTCGACGCTCTCGCCGGTGTGGTCACGGGAACGGCGACCGAGCCCGTCCACTCCTGCGAAGCGCACACGGAGTCCGAGGACGCCGAGCCCGCGCCGTACGCGTGGGAAGTGATGTACCTCCTCGACGAGGCCGTCGAGGACGACCTGCCCCAACTCCGTCACGCGTTGAGCGCGCTCGGCGACAGCGTGACGGTCGCGGGTGACGGCTCCGGCGCGTACGCGGTGCACGTCCACTGCGCCGACATCGGCGCCGCCATCGAGGCCGGGCTGGAAATCGGCCGCCCGCGCGGCATTCGCGTAGAGCCGCTCATCACGCCGACGCCGATCGAAGCGCCCTCGGGGCCCGACCGCACCGTCGTCGCCGTCGTGCGAGGCGAGGGTCTCGCCGAGTTGCTGCGCGAAGAGGGCGTCGCGGTCCTCGCGGCGCCTCAGGGCACGAAGCCGAGCGTGGCGGAAATGCTGGGCCTGGTCACCGACCGCGCTGTCGGCCACATCACGATCCTCGCCGGCGATCCGCAGCTCACCGAGGCCGCGGACGAGACGGCCGCGCACGCCATGATCGGCGACCGGGAGGTCGTCGTCATCCCGTGTGCCTCCCCGGTCCAGGTGCTCGCCGCGCTCGCCGTGCACGACCCCGGACGCCGCGTGAACGACGACGTCGTGGCCATGGCGGAGGCCGCGGCGGCGACGCGGCGTGGCGAACTCGTGGTCGCCGAAGAGGAGTCGATAACCTGGGTGGGGCTGGCGCACCCCGGCGACCTCGTCGGGTTCGTCGACGGTGAGGTCGTGCTGGTGGAGCCGCTGTCGGAGGAGAACCTGGTGACCGCGGCGATGACGGTGCTGCGGCGGATGCTGGCGGTCGGCGGCGAGCTGGTCACGGTGCTGACCGGCGCCGCGGCGCCCGAGGGGGTGGCGCGGGAGCTGGCGGACCGGCTGCGCGAGGAACGGCCGGAGGTCGAGTTCGCGAGCTACCCCGGCGGCCAGACCGAAGCGGTGCTGCTGATCGGCGTGGAGTAGGAAATGACAGTCCTTGGCGACAAGCTGACCCCGTTGCTGGGCAAGAAGACGGCGACGGCACTGGACGAGGCCCTCGGCATCGTCACGGTCGGCGACCTGCTGCGCCACTACCCGCGCCGCTACGCCGAACGCGGCGAGCTGACCGACATCGCGGGGCTGGAGATCGGCGAGCACGCCACCGTGATGGCGCGCATCGAAAAGGTCAACAAGCGCCGGATGCGGAACAAGCCCGGGTGGATCCTCGAAATGACGATCACCGACGGGTACCGCAGGCTGGAGTGCGCGTTCTTCGGCAACGCCCACCAGCGCGAGCGGGAGCTGCAGCTGGGCAAGACGGGCCTGTTCGCAGGCAAGGTCACCGCGTTCCGCAACAAGCTGCAGCTGGCCAACCCCGAGTACCAGATGCTCGACGAGAACAACGAAAGCGCCATGGACGACTTCGTCGGCGCGATCATCCCCGTGTACCCGGCGGCGTCGGGGGTCCCGTCGTGGTCCATCGCCCGGTGCGTGCGGCAGGTGCTGGACACACTGGAGCGCGAACCGGACCCGATGCCGGCCGAACTGCTCAAGCGCTACGGCTTCCTGGAGCTCTTCGACGCGCTGCACGCCATCCACCGCCCGCAGGACCAGCGCGCGCTGGAGGCCGCGCGCGAGCGGCTCAAGTGGGACGAGGCGATGGCGATCCAGCTGATCTTCGCGCAGCGCCGGTTCTCCGCCGTGTCACGGCCCGCGCCCGCGTGCCCGCCGAAGCCGGGCGGCCTCCTCGAAGCGTTCGACCAGCGGCTGCCGTTCGAGCTGACGAGCGGGCAGCGCGAGGTGGGCGAGCACATCGGCGCCGACCTGTCCGGCGAGCACCCGATGAACCGGCTGCTGCAGGGCGAGGTCGGCAGCGGCAAGACCGTCGTCGCGCTGCGGGCGATGCTGCAGGTGGTCGACGCGGGCCGCCAGGCGGCGATGCTCGCGCCCACCGAGGTGCTGGCGGCGCAGCACGCGCGGTCGTTGCGGGAGATGCTCGGCGAGCTGGGGCAGGCGGGTGAGCTGGGCGCGGCGGAGCAGGCCACGAAGGTCACGCTGCTCACCGGGTCGATGTCGGCCAAGGAGCGCAAGCAGGCGCTGCTGGACGCGGCGAGCGGCGCGGCGGGCATCGTCGTCGGCACGCACGCGCTGATCCAGGACACGGTGTCCTTCGCGGACCTGGGGTTCGTGGTCGTGGACGAGCAGCACCGGTTCGGCGTCGAGCAGCGGGACGCGTTGCGCACGAGGGGTGCGAACGACACGAGCCCGCACGTGCTCGTGATGACGGCGACGCCGATCCCGCGCACGGTCGCGATGACGGTGTACGGCGACCTGGAGACGTCGGCGCTGCGCGTGATGCCGGTGGGCCGTTCGCCGATCTCCACGACCGTCGTGCCGGTCGCCGAGAAACCCGCGTGGCTGGACCGCGTGTGGCAGCGGGTGCGCGAGGAGGTCCAGAAGGGGCACCAGGCGTACGTCGTGTGCCCGCGCATCGGGGACGAGCCGCCGTCGGACAAGAGCGACAAGCGGCCGCCGCTCGCGGTGCTGGACGTCGCCGCGGAGCTGGAGGCCGGGCCGCTCGCGGGGTTGCGGATCGGCGTGCTGCACGGGCGGCTGCCCACCGACGAGAAGGACGCCGTGATGCGGGCCTTCGCCGCGGGGAAGCTGGACGTGCTCGTGGCGACGACGGTGATCGAGGTCGGGGTGAACGTGCCGAACGCGACCGCGATGGTGATCATGGACGCCGACCGGTTCGGGGTGAGCCAGCTGCACCAGCTGCGTGGCCGTGTCGGCCGGGGCAGCGTGCCCGGCCTGTGTCTGCTGGTCACGGAGGCGATCGACGGGACGTCCACGCGGGAGCGGCTGGCCGCGGTGGAGTCCACAACGGACGGTTTCGAACTGTCCCGGCTGGACCTGGAACTGCGCCGCGAGGGCGACATCCTGGGGGCCGCCCAGTCCGGCAAGCGGTCGAGCCTGAAGCTGCTGTCGTTGCTGCGGGACGAGGAGATCATCGCCGAGGCGCGGGAGCGGGCGCAGGAGGTCGTGGCGGAGGACCCGTCACTGGCGAAGCACCCCGGGCTGGCGCACCTGGTGGCCTCCGTCGTCGACGACGAGCGGGCTGAGTACCTGGAGAAGACGTAGTCCCCTGATGGTGGGACAGCGTTTGTGCCCTGTGGGTGAGCGGTTCACGCTGCCGGATGTGAACAGGTTTCCGGCGCGCACCGCGATCTCGTTGCTCCTGACCCTCGCCGCCACGTTCTCGGCGGCGGCGCCGGCGCTGGCCGACTCGGGCCGGCAGGACAACCCGCCGAGCTGGGGCCTGGACCGCATCGACCAGCGTGACGGGGCCACCGACCACCTGTACCGCTATGACACGACGGCCGACCAGGTGACGGTGTACGTCATCGACACCGGCGTGGACGCGACGCAGCCGGAGTTCGGCGGGCGTGTGCAGCCAGGGCAGAACTTCGTCGACGGCAACACGGACACCACCGACCGCAACGGCGACGGCACGCGGCTGGCGAGCATCCTCGGTGGCAGTGAGTACGGCGTCGCGAAGGGCGTGCGGATCGTGCCGGTCAAGGTGCTCGACGACAGCGGGAACGGGAACCTGCTGAGCATCATCTCGGGCATCGGCTGGGTCGCGCAGAACGCGGCGCAGCCCGCGGTCGCGATGCTCGGCATCGGCGGACCCGGAAACGACCAGCTGGACACGGCCGTGAAAGCGCTCGCCGGGGTGATGCCGGTGGTCGTGCCGGCGGGCTGGGCGTCGGCGGACGTGTCGACGTCGTCGCCGGGCCGGGTGCCGGAGGTGCTCACGGTCGGCGCGATGGACGTCAACGGTGCCGTCGCGCCGAAGTCGAACTTCGGGGCGGGGATCGACCTGTACGCGCCCGGGGTGGACATCCCGTCGGCCGCGCCGGGCGGCCCGGTCACGACGTCGGGCACCTCGATGGCGGCGGCGTTCGTCGCGGGCGCGGCGGCGCTCTACCGCGCGCAACACCCGTCCGCGACGCCCGCGGAGGTCGCGTCGGCGGTCGTCGCCAACGCCACGACGGGCGTGCTGACCGGTGTCCCCCAGGGCACGCCGAACCGGCTGCTCTACACCGGCTCCGCGGCCCAAGCGGGCTGAATCCGGAGTCCACTTCGGGCGCGGGCGCCAGTACCACAGCGCATGCCGGACCGGCTCGTCTGCACCGTTTCCGAGACCGTTTCCGAAGGTGGATGACGTCCATCACCCGGGACAGAACTCCCGCGTCACGGGATCGGCAAGGTAACGTCAGCCATCCACCGATCCAACTCCAGAGGAAGGACCGGGCATGTTCCGGAAGGTACTCGTCGCCAACCGTGGCGAGATCGCCATCCGTGCCTTCCGCGCCGGCTATGAGCTGGGCGCGGGCACGGTAGCGGTGTTCCCGTACGAGGATCGCAACTCACTGCACCGGCTGAAGGCCGACGAAGCCTACGAGATCGGCGTCCAGGGCCACCCCGTGCGCGCGTACCTGTCCGTCGACGAGATCGTCGGCGCGGCGCGCAAGGCCGGTGCCGACGCCATCTACCCCGGTTACGGCTTCCTGTCCGAGAACCCGGACCTCGCGCTGGCCTGTGAACGGGCCGGGATCACCTTCATCGGCCCCAGCGCGGAGATCCTGGAACTGACGGGCAACAAGGCCCGCGCCGTGGCCGCGGCCCGCGAGGCCGGCGTGCCCGTGCTCGGGTCCTCGCAGCCGTCGACCGACGTGGACGCCCTCGTCGCCGCCGCCGACGAGATCGGGTTCCCCGTGTTCGTCAAGGCCGTCGCCGGTGGTGGCGGGCGCGGTATGCGGCGCGTGGACGACCCCGCGCACCTGCGCGAGTCGATCGAGGCCGCCTCGCGCGAGGCCGAGTCCGCGTTCGGCGACCCCACCGTGTTCCTGGAGAAGGCCGTTGTCGACCCGCGCCACATCGAGGTGCAGATCCTCGCGGACGGCGAGGGCAACGTCATCCACCTCTTCGAGCGCGACTGCTCCGTCCAGCGGCGGCACCAGAAGGTCATCGAGCTGGCCCCCGCGCCGAACCTCGACCCCGAGACCCGCGAGCGGATCTGCAACGACGCCGTCGCGTTCGCCCGCCGGATCGGCTACCGCAACGCCGGCACCGTCGAGTTCCTGCTCGACAAGAACGGGCAGCACCACTTCATCGAGATGAACCCGCGCATCCAGGTCGAGCACACGGTGACCGAGGAGGTCACCGACGTCGACCTCGTGCAGTCGCAGATGCGCATCGCGTCCGGCGAGACGCTCGCGGACCTCGGCCTGTCGCAGGACAAGGTCTACCTGCGGGGCGCCGCGATGCAGTGCCGCATCACCACCGAGGACCCGGCCAACGGGTTCCGCCCGGACACCGGGATGATCAGCGCCTACCGCTCGCCCGGCGGCTCCGGCATCCGGCTCGACGGCGGTACGGCGTTCGCGGGCACGGAGATCAGCGCGCACTTCGACTCGATGCTCGTCAAGCTCACCTGCCGCGGGCGTGACTTCAAGACTGCCGCGAACCGCGCCCGCCGCGCGCTGGCGGAGTTCCGCATCCGCGGTGTCGCCACGAACATCCCGTTCCTGCAGGCCGTCCTGGACGACGAGGACTTCCGCAACGGCCGCGTGACGACGTCGTTCATCGAGGAGCGTCCGCACCTGCTCACCGCGCGGCACTCCGCCGACCGCGGCACGCGGCTGCTGACCTACCTCGCCGACGTCACCGTGAACAAGCCGCACGGCGAGCGCCCGCGCCTGATCGACCCGGCGAGCAAGCTGCCGGAGCTGCCCAGCGGCGAGCCGCGGGCCGGGTCGAAGCAGAAGCTGACCGAGCTGGGCCCGGAGGGTTTCGCGCGCTGGCTGCGGGAATCGCCGACGATCGGGGTCACCGACACGACGTTCCGCGACGCGCACCAGTCGCTGCTGGCCACCCGCGTCCGCACGAAGGACCTGCTGGCCGTCGCGCCGGTCGTGGCGCACACCCTGCCGGAGCTGCTGTCGCTGGAGTGCTGGGGCGGCGCGACCTACGACGTGGCGCTGCGGTTCCTCGCGGAGGACCCGTGGGAGCGGCTGGCGCGGCTGCGTGAGGCGGTGCCGAACATCTGCCTGCAGATGCTGCTGCGCGGGCGGAACACCGTCGGCTACACGCCCTACCCGACCGAGGTGACGAACGCCTTCGTCGAGGAGGCCACGAACACCGGGATCGACATCTTCCGGATCTTCGACGCCCTCAACGACGTCGAGCAGATGCGCCCGGCGATCGAAGCCGTGCGGGAGACCGGCAAGGCCGTCGCCGAGGTCGCGTTGTGCTACACCTCGGACCTGTCGGACCCCGGCGAGAAGCTGTACACGCTGGACTACTACCTCAAGCTGGCCGAGCAGATCGTCGGTGCCGGTGCCCACGTGCTGGCGATCAAGGACATGGCGGGCCTGCTGCGCGCGCCGGCCGCGGCGAAGCTGGTTTCCGCGCTGCGCAAGGAGTTCGACCTGCCGGTGCACATCCACACGCACGACACGGCGGGTGGCCAGCTGGGCACGTACCTGGCGGCGATCAACGCCGGGGCGGACGCCGTGGACGGCGCGGTCGCGTCGATGGCGGGCACGACGTCGCAGCCGTCGCTGTCGGCGATCGTCGCCGCGACGGACCACTCCGAGCGGCCGACGGGCCTGAGCCTGCGGGCGGTCGGGAACCTGGAGCCGTACTGGGAGATCGTGCGCAAGATCTACGCGCCGTTCGAGGCGGGGCTCGCATCGCCGACCGGGCGCGTGTACGACCACGAGATCCCGGGCGGTCAGCTGTCGAACCTGCGCACGCAGGCGCGGGCGCTGGGGCTGGGTGACCGCTTCGAGGAGATCGAGGCGATGTACGCGGCGGCGGACCGGATCCTCGGTCACCTCGTGAAGGTCACGCCTTCGTCCAAAGTGGTCGGTGACCTCGCGCTGCACCTCGTGGGCGCGGGGGTCTCACCGGAGAAGTTCGAGGCGGAGCCCAACCGCTACGACATCCCGGACTCGGTGATCGGGTTCCTGCGCGGCGAGCTGGGCGACCCGCCCGGCGGCTGGCCGGAGCCGTTCCGCACCAAGGCGCTGGAGGGCCGTGCCGAGCGGAAGCCGGTCGCGGAGCTGTCCGCCGAGGACCGCGAGGCGCTCGCGACGGACCGTCGCCGGACGCTGAACCGGCTGCTGTTCCCCGGGCCGACGAAGGAGTTCGAGGCGCACCGGGAGGCCTACGGTGACACGAGCGTGCTGCCGAGCAAGGACTTCTTCTACGGGCTGCGGCCGGGGGAGGAGTACCAGGTCGACCTGGAGCCCGGGGTGCGGCTGCTCATCGAGCTGGAGGCGATCGGCGAGGCCGACGAGCGCGGGATGCGCACGGTGATGTCCACGCTGAACGGGCAGCTGCGGCCGATCCAGGTGCGTGACCGGTCGGTGGCCTCGGACCTGCCCACGGCGGAGAAGGCGGACAAGGCCAACCCGAAGCACGTGGCCGCGCCGTTCGCCGGGGTCGTCACGCTTTCGGTGCGCGAGGGTGACGAGGTGGCCGCCGGTGCCACGGTCGCCACGATCGAGGCGATGAAGATGGAGGCGTCCATCACCGCCGCGACGGGCGGCAAGGTGGCCAGGCTCGCCATCAACTCGGTGCAGCAGGTCGAGGGCGGCGACCTCCTGCTGGTGCTGGAGTAGCAGAACGGCCGTGTGCTTTCCCGCGGCATTGCTGTGGGAAAGTACACGGCCGTATTTCCGGCAGTTCGGGCGAATCACCTCGCGGACCTTCGCGTGAACTCCGTGTGAGTGCTTGAATGAGGTACGTGGTGACCTCGCGAAATGCTGCCGCCGAATCCGTCTACGGTTTGGTCCGTGCGGTCCTGGGCGGCGAAATCCCGCTCCGTATCCGCTGCTGGGACGGGAGCGAGGCCGGTCCGCCGGACGCGCCCGTGCGGCTGGTGCTGCGGCGGCGCCGGGCCCTGCGCAGGCTGGTGTGGGCGCCCAACGAACTGGGCATCGCCCGGTGTTTCGTCTCGGGCGATCTCGACGTGGAATCGGATTTCTTCGAGAGCCTTTCCCACCTGGAGCGGGTTGTCGGCTCGCAGTCCGGGACGCTGGACGTGGACGGCGCGGTCAAGTGGGACGTGATCAAGACCGGGCTGCGGCTGCGTGCGTTCGGCCTGCCGCCGAAGCCGCCCACGGAGGAGATCCGGCTGGGTGGCCGGCTGCACTCGAAGCGCCGTGACGCGGAGGCGATCAGCCACCACTACGACGTCGGCAACGACTTCTACGCCCTCGTGCTGGGCCCGTCGATGACGTACTCGTGTGCCGTGTGGGGCGAGGGGGTCACCTCGCTGGAGGAGGCGCAGACCGCGAAGGTCGACCTCGTGGCGCGGAAGCTGGGGCTGCGCGAGGGCATGCGGGTGCTCGACGTCGGCTGCGGCTGGGGCACGTTCGTCATCCACGCGGCGCGGGAGTACGGCGCGCGGGCCGTCGGGGTCACGCTGTCGCAGGCGCAGGCGGATTTCGCCCGCAAGCGCGTCGCGGAGGAAGGCCTGTCGGACCTGGTGGAGATCAGGGTCCAGGACTACCGCGACGTGCGGGACGGCCCCTACGACGCGATTTCGAGCATCGGCATGGCGGAGCACGTGGGCCAGTCGATGCTGCCCACCTACGCGAAGGCGCTGTACGACCTGCTGAAGCCCGAGGGCAGGCTGCTCAACCACGCGATCTCGCGGAAGGCGGGCGTCCCGGGCCGCACGACGGACAAGACGTCGTTCATCAACCGCTACGTCTTCCCGGACGGCGAACTGGAGCCGGTCAGCGTCATGGCGGGCGCGATCGAGGAGGCCGGTTTCGAGATCCGGGACGTCGAGGCGCTGCGTGAGCACTACGCCCTGACCCTGCGCGCGTGGGTCGCGAACCTCGAAGAGCACTGGCAGGACGCGGTCCGCCTGACGAGCGAAGGCAGGGCACGGGTCTGGCGCCTGTACATGGCGGCTTCGGCGCTCACCTTCGAGCGGGGTTCGATCGGCGTGAACCAGGTACTGGCCGTGAAGACCAGCGACAAGGGAAAGTCAGGATTCCCAAGGACCAGGACGGCACTGCTGTCGTAAGACAGCCCCCGAGAGTTGGGTGATCATCCCGTCGCCTGAAACCGGTGGATCACTTTGAGGAGCAGCCGCAACCTTTTTGCTCGCTTGCGGTTGCCTCGCCAAGCTTGCGGCTGGTCCTCAAAGTGATATGCACAAACCGCAGGCGACGGGATGATCACTCAACTCGGCCACCCACCCCAGGTGAGATCCCTTTGGGCCCCGATCATCCTGGAGCCTGCCCGCCGG